>JBARCY010000118.1:0-4241 GCA_049794595.1 Candidatus Acidiferrum sp. | reverse complement strand
TTCGTTCGTCGGGAACGGCGGTCACGACAAACACCTGCTCGGTTGCATGCGCCAACTCGTGCAGCTTGTCCTCGACTTTAATGTGCGGCACCATTTCGCCGCCAATTTTGCTGAAGCGGCTCAGGCGATCGGTGACGCGCAGAAACCCGTCTTCGTCGAGCATTGCAATGTCGCCGGTGTTGTACCAGCCATCGCGCAAGACGGCGGCCGTTTTTTCGGGCTGGTTCAGGTAGCCCTTCATCACGTTTGGACCACGGACGAGCAGCAAACCGGGTTGATTGATGCCCAAGGCCTGCTGCGTTTCAGGATCGATGATCTTCACAGTCATGCCCGGCAGCGGATGGCCGATACTGCCGCGCTTTGCGCCCACCTGGCGGAAAGATGCCGCGCGAAAATCGATCGTGTTCACCGTCACGGCCGGCGAGCACTCCGTGCACCCGTAGCCCTCGAGCGGACGGATGCCGAAGCGGTCCTCAAACGCTTGCGAGATGCGCTCCGGCAGTTTTTCCGCGCCGGCCATCACAAAGCGAAGGCTGCCGAATTGGTCCGGTTCGCAGCGGCGCGTGTAGGCGTTGAGGAAAGTCGGCGTAGCAAGAAGCATGGTGACGGCATATTTGTTGACGAGCGCGCCGATGACACGCGAATCGAGCGGATTCGGATGAAACACGACGCCGATTCCGGTGGCGGCCGGAAGGCAAAGCGTGCCGGTGAAGCCGAAGGAGTGAAAAAAGGGAAGAATGCCCATGATGCGATCGTTGGAGTGCAGCAGGAAAACCTGATTGAGCTGCTCGACGTTGGCGGCTACGTTGTAATGAGTCAGCACAACGCCTTTGGGCTCGCCCGTCGAGCCGCTAGAAAAAATTATTGTCGCGATGTCTTCGAGCTTCGTTTTGCGCTCAGCGCCAGCATATTTTTCGACGAGTCCCGGTGGAAGAAAAAACGCCAGAGCAGCGCCGAGGCGCTCGCCGAAGCGCGGCTTCCGCGCCAAGTCTTCGAGGAAAATCATCTCCGCCGGCGGCTCAACGTGAACGCGTTCGAGAAACGCGCGAGCCGTAATCACCGTTTTCAAATTGCATTGCTTCGCGCAAGACTCGAGCGTTTCATTCGATGCCGTGTAATTCAGATTGACGGGTACTTTGCCCATCAGCATGGCCGCGAAATTCACCAGTGCGCCGGGAATCGAAGGCGGCAGCAGGATGCCAACCATTTCCTGCCCCTGCCATGTCTTGCGCAAGCGTCGTGCCAGGAAAAGCGTTCGCGCCAGCACCGCGAAGAAAGTCAGCTTCGGCGTTTGGCCATCGGCCATGGCGAATCGAAAAGGATGACGCCGCGCCGTGTAGAGGAAAGTGCGAGGCAGTGGCCGCATTTGAGGCTTGCGCCGTTCGAACGCCTCCGCGCTCAAGTCCTGCACGGCTTGGCGCGCCTCCTGCGCCGACGCTGTGGAAGGCAGAGGCGTCCCAAACGTCACACGCACGGGATAAGGCAATTGGCGCGGCAATTTCCATAGGAATCGTCCACCAGAAAAACTGAAGATCGAGCCCCACACGCCGTCGAGATTCACTGGAACAATCGGCACGTCCACGCCTTTGACGATGCGTTCCATGCCACGGCGGAACGGCATCATCTGGCCGATGCGCGTCATTTGTCCTTCGGGAAAAATGCAGACCAAATCGCCATCTTGAAGCGCCTGCGTGGCCCGCCGCAAAGAATGGATCATTTCGCGCGGGCCCTGGTCCGACGAAATCGGGATCACTCCCAATATTCTCGCGAACGGTTTCACCAGTGGATGATCGTACGAACCTTTGAACATCAAGAAGCGCACGGGACGGTCGAGCGCAGCGAGGAGCAGCACAGCATCAGCCATGGAAACGTGATTGGGAACGAGCAGCGCACCGCCTCGAGCAGGAACGCGTTCGCGGCCTGCAACGTCAAGCCGGTAGAGCGTGTGCGTGAGCATCCAGAGCAGAAGGCGCAGCAGCGAGTCCGGCAAGAGGTAAAGGACATAGCCAGTCGCAGCGAGGGACATGACCGCCGTCCAGATAAAAAAGGACTGCAATCCCACGTGCAAGTAATGCGTGAATCCGGAATAAATCGCCGATGCGCAGATGACACCAACGAACGACAGCCAGTTCGCAAAGGCGATGACGCTGCCTTTTTTGTCTTCGTCGGGCCGGTGTTGGATCAGCGCGTTGATGGGAACGATGAAGAATCCACCAGAAAATCCAAGCCCGGCCAGCAACACCACCACCTGTATGAACGTCAAGCCGTGCAGGGATATAGCAAAAGCAAAGAGAGACATGCCAATGGCGCCAAGCGGAATTAGCCCGTACTCGATTTTCCCTGCGGAGAGAAGGCCGGCGGCGTAACTGCCAATTCCGATGCCAATGGCGAGGGCAGCTTGCAGGTACCCGCCGTGCGTTTCATCGATATGCAACACTTCACGGCCGTAAAAGACGATTACGAACTGCAGCAGCGCGCCGAGGAACCAGAAGTAGGTGTTGCCCACCACCGCAAGATGCAAGGTCCTGTCCGGGCGGACAACCTGGAATTGCTTTCGCAGATCGCCAATGAGGTTGAAACGGAATTTCCGCGAAGGATCGGCCGGCGACACACGCGAAATCGTCAGACTGGAAATCAGACCCACAAAGGTGCAGCCGCCGAAAATCAAGCCGGCGAGAAACTCGCGACCATGAAATCGTTCGGCGAGCCACGGGCCCGCAACGGCTCCGGCGATGATAGCGATGAAGGTCGTGAGCTCAAGGATGCCGTTGCCCCAGGAAAGCAGCTCGTCGGGAAGCAATTCGGGCAGCAAGCCATACTTCGTAGGACCGAAAAACGCGGCCTGCGTGCTGGCGAGAAAAATCACGGCGAATGCCATGCGCGTGCTGCCATGAGCGAAGGCGTAGATTGCGAACGTCATCGCGGCAATTTCGAAGAGTTTCGTGCTGATGGCGATGGTGCGTTTGCTGAAACGGTCCGCCAGGTACCCGCCTGCCATCGAAAATAAAAGGAACGGAACGGCGAAAAGGTTTCCAACGTAGAAAACGAGAAGGTCTTTCTGAGAATCCGTCGGATTCGTCCCGAGGATGAGGAAAATGACAAAGAATTTCAGGCCGTTGTCGTTGAACGCGCCCTGAAACTGGGTGGCGATGAGGCTCCAAAACCCAAGGCGCCACCGCCCGTTAAGCTTTCGCATTAAAGGACTTCCGTCGTCTGACATGCAGGCGCACCCACGCGTTCAAGTGGAAGCTACAGTGTTAGAACGATCTTAGCAGTCCTCATTGCACGCGGGCGCGTGGTGGCAGCCGTCTGTGCCGAAAACGAGACGCTGGTTTGTAAAGTGGGCTCGATTACGGCTTTGCGGCCGTGGACGAGTCTTTTTCCGTAGCCGGGGCTGGCGTTTTGCGCCCGGCGTTCAGGTGATCGAAGTTCAGTGCGGCGTTGAGCAGGAGCATGAATTCTCCCTGCGTCTCCTGTCGCCACATGGGATTTGTGGCGAACAAAACGACGTGTCCGCGTCCGACCGGCACATCGACGATGGCGGGTGCTTCCGCCAATTCAGAAGCGCCCGCGAGCATTCCGCTGATCCACAAGCTTTTTTCATCCGCGAAGCGCAGCACCACGCGCGGATAAAGTGACGGCGGCGGAAGAAACGAGCTCAGATACGACCGCAAATCCGGATTGACGTAAACCTCCTGCTCCGCACGGCTCCGGTGCACAGGAGGTTCCGGCGCCGTCCACGGCCGGCCCTGCGGAATATCCGGATCTGTCAACGAGCCTCTGCCGCTGGGACGCGAGCCTCCACCCTCATCTCCAAGAAATCTGCCAAATCTTCCCGCTACGGAAACGCTGAACACCGGCCCCTGATTGAAGTAGATGCCCACCGAATCGTCATAACCGTAGGTGATGGGGTCGGACTTGTCCTCGACGGTCGCGCGAGCGATCATTCCCCGCGCTTGCAGTTGATGCGTATCCTTGATGCTCACCGTGTCGGTGATGCCCAAATCGATCGGCAGGTGCGTGCTCGGACCGATGGGCATGAAGAGCCCTCCGTCCTCGATAAATTTCTTGAGATGAGCGACGCCCTCGTAGCCTAGTCCGCCCCGAATATCCGCGGCATGATCGATCAGGCCGAAGTTCGGCGTTGTGGACGTTTGCTCCCAGGGAATCGGGCCGCCGGCTTCGCTGCCGTCGGCATTCGTGCGCGACGGAATGCCGTTTAGAATCTGCTCCAATCCGTA
>JBARCY010000117.1:0-6611 GCA_049794595.1 Candidatus Acidiferrum sp. | reverse complement strand
CCACATGGGATTTGTGGCGAACAAAACGACGTGTCCGCGTCCGACCGGCACATCGACGATGGCGGGTGCTTCCGCCAATTCAGAAGCGCCCGCGAGCATTCCGCTGATCCACAAGCTTTTTTCATCTGCGAAGCGCAGCACCACGCGCGGATAAAGTGACGGCGGCGGAAGAAACGAGCTCAGATACGACCGCAAATCCGGATTGACGTAAACCTCCTGCTCCGCACGGCTCCGGTGCACGGGAGGTTCCGGCGCCGTCCATGGCCGACCCTGCGGAATGTCAGGATCGGTGAGCGAGCCTCTGCCGCTGGGACGCGAGCCTCCACCATCATCGGCAAAAAATCTGCCAAATCTTCCGGCAACGGAAACGCTGAACACAGGCCCCTGATTGAAGTAGATGCCCACGGAATCGTCATAACCGTAGGTGATGGGGTCGGCTTTGTCTTCGACCGTGGCTCGAGCGATCATTCCACGCGCTTGCAGTTGATGCGTATCCTTGATACTCACCGTGTCGGTGATGCCCAAATCGATCGGCAGGTGCGTGCTCGGACCGATGGGCATGAAGAGCCCTCCGTCCTCGATAAATTTCTTGAGATGAGCGACGCCCTCGTAACCCAGGCCGCCGCGGATGTCCGCGGCGTGGTCGATTAGGCCCCAGTTCGGCGTTGTGGACGTTTGCTCCCAGGGAATCGGGCCGCCGGCTTCGCTGCCGTCGGCATTCGTGCGCGACGGAATGCCGTTTAGAATCTGCTCCAATCCGTAAAATGTTGGCGGAAACAAAATCACATCGTATTTTTCGCGCAAGTCCGGCGTTGTGCGAACCGTGATGTCCGAAATGTACGCATAAGGCACGCCGGTTTCTTCCAGCGCGAGCCGGAACCAGCCCTCATTTTGCGTGTCCGTCCAGTTGTGCATCAGCGCGATGCGCGGCACGCCGATTTCATGGCGCGCTACATCGGGAACGGATTCCGCGCTCGTCACGCGCACGCCTAATTCGCGCGCGGCTGCGTTCAGCCGCAAATCCAGATCGGCTGGATTGCCTTCGAGCGGAAGAATGAATGTGCCCGGGACAAATTTCTGGCCGCCAGCCTCGAAGCCGTCCTCCGTGGCATAAAACTTCACGTCCTTCAGCCGGAAACGCAGCGTCGCCAGGCTCGGCTCTCCGGTGGCATTGATCACGTAATATTTTGCCGAGGCCGCCGCTTTGCCCTTTTCCGAGTGCGGAGGAATCACGCCGCCGCCATCGAACTTCGCGGCCGTGTCGACCAGCGTCATCGGAGCTTTAAGGATCGCCGCGTCCGTGATGCGCAACGTTTTTACATTGCGCAAAGGCCCGAGCGTCCAGCCGGTGTCATCGTAAGGGCGCGGGTCGGTCGTCGAATAGTACTGCGTGTCGAGCAGCATATCCGCCATGCGGCTGTAGGGCTGGTCCATTCGAATGATGTAGCTGCCAAGAGGAAGCTTTGTGCCTTTCGCTTCTTTAGGTTTCTCTTCGTTTGGCTCTTCTTTGGACTTGCGCGAGTTGTCCTTCTTCGTTTTGCCACCGTCTTTGTCTTCCAGCTTGGCGTCTGTTTTTCCCTCTGCGGATTTCGCACCCGCGGACTGCGCATCCTTCAATTCAAAATCCTGCTCTAGCTTTTGCACCTCGACGCCTTGTCTCTGCAACAAATTCGCCAGTTGCGCCGCAAGCGCGGGACGCCTTCCGTCATTCACAATCGCCCAGGCCGCCGGGCCTTCCGTCGTCGCTTTCGCAACAGAGCGTTTGCTCTTCTCATAAAAATCTTTCAAGAGCTCCTGCCCGTGCTGCGCGGTATAGTCCAGCGAAAGAAGCACGCCGCTTTCCTCGAGGTTGGTGTTGTCGCGGAGCGACCACATGACTTTGGGAAGAGGAGGATTGGGCCGGAACCAGGTGCGGCTCGTCGCACTCGGCCCCAGCTCCGCTTCCTTCGTTTCGGGTGTGCTATTGCCATACGTTTCGTAGAAGCGGCCGATTGAGTTGTGGCCGTTCGCCACATAAAACATATAGTTTGGCGCCCATCCGTCATAAAAGCCGTGCGTCCACACACCGACCACGCCGCGCTCGGTCAAGCCTTGCACATCGTTGTAGGCGAATTTCTGCCATTCGCTGACCACGATCGGATCGAGCCACGCGTTATAAGGCCCCGTCCCCGTGGAAACATAAAGATAAGGTTCGGACTCGTGCAGATCGTGAAGTACCTGCGGGTGCCAATAGAAAAAATTCTGCATCATCATTTGCGAAAGCTTGAGGCCCATGGCGATGCCGTCGCGGTTGTTGTCGTGCTGAACGTAGTGCCCCCAGTAAACGAGGTCGGGCTGCGGCTTGTCAGGATTCGCTTTCTTGTAGTTCCAGGAATCCACCATGCGGTCGTGTCCGTCCACTTCGACGACGGGGGTAATCAGGAATATTGCGTTTTTGCGGATGTTTTCGATGAACGGCGTATCCTCCACCGCCAGGCGGTACGCCAGCTCCATCAGCATTTCCGGCGATCCCGTTTCGGGCGAGTGAATCGAGCCGGACGCCCAGTAAAAAGGTTTTCCGATCGAAATGAGCTGCTTCGCGTCGGCATCGCTGATCTTGCGAGGATCGGCGAGCTTTGCGGTGATGTCGCGCAAATGGTCGAGTTGCGCGATATTGGCTTCATCGCTCACCGCGACGAGCAGAAAGTCGCGCCCCTCCTCGGATTTGCCGACGCGGAAAACCTTCACTCGCGGGCTGGCCTTCGCGAGTTCGTCGTAGTAGCGGTAGATGTCCTTCGAATAAGTCAGAAACCCCGGCGCGCCAACGATGTGGCCAAGAATTTTGTCCGGTGAGGGGACAGTAGTGGAAGCCGGAAGATGATCGACAAGCGCGGTGCTGAAAAACGGCTCCGTCGTATATTCGTGAATTTTCTTCCCGTACTCCTCGTCGTTTGCCGGATTTGCTTGCGCGCCCGCAAACGCGGCCATGAAGCCGGCAAGAAGCAAAGCAGCTATCGCCGGTAGCCAAATCTTTCCCGGCAATCTGTGCGCTGTCGCGTTCACTTCACGCAGGTTTCCGCTCTGCATTCTCATCATCGCCTCACTTTTGTATTTTCCAGGCATCCAACCGTCTGCTGAACCATGTGACGGGCAATTCGCAACAAACGTTTCAATGGATTTTCAGCCCGGCCGCGCCCTTGCAGAACCGGCGTAGCATAATGCTTCTCTCGCTTTGAGGGAAGCTGGCATACGGGAAGTTGGAGGATGCAATGTCGAATGGCGCAGGGCTTCAAAAATCCGTGCTGATCACGGGTGCGACGGATGGATTGGGCAAAGCCACGGCGCTTTTGCTGGCGCGGCGCGGCTATCGTGTTTTTGCGGCGGGACGCTCGGTGGAAAAGCGCGCCCAACTCGATGTGCTGGCTCGCGAGGGAAAGCTGCCGCTTGAAACTCTTGAACTAGACGTTTGCAACGATGCATCTGTGCAGCAGGCCGTGGCCACGGTTCTCGCAAAAGCGGACGCCATCGATTTCCTCATCAACAATGCCGGCGTGAACTTCACCGCCTCGGTGGAAGACTTGCGCCTCGAGGACTGGCGCCGTCAGTTCGAGACGAATTTCTTCGGCGTCCTGCGCGTCACGCAAGCCGTGGTCCCGCACATGCGCGCACGCCGCAGCGGGCGCATTGTGATGATGAGCTCCGTTTCAGGATTCGTGACCGCGCCAACACAAGGCGCCTACAGCAGCAGCAAGTTCGCGCTGGAGGCGATGAGCAACGCACTGCGCCTCGAACTGTATCCCTTCGGCGTGCAAGTAGTCCTGATCGAGCCAGGCTACATTGTGACCGGCATCCAGCAAGCCGCCCTGGAACTCTCCAAACCTTATCTGAATCAAATGAACACAGGCCCGTACGCTCCGCTCTACGCGCGATTTTTTGAAAGCGTCACAGGTAGCCGCGCCCAATCGAAAACGACACCAGAGGATTGCGCGCAGGTGATTCTGAAGTCGATCGAAACGCCGGATCCAAGGGTCCGCTATCTTGTTACGCAGTTGGCGTTCGTCGCGAAATGGTGCAAACGGTTGTTGTCGGATAAAGTCGTGGACGCCGTCTTCCGCCGCAGATTCGGAATCGTCCGCGCGAAATAATTTGCAGGCAGCGCAGCGAAAGCAAACGCGGCGGTCGCCATCCTTACGGATTGGAAATCTGGAACGAGAGGCTGTTCTCCCGCAACTCCTGCCACTTTTTGGACCACGCCTCGTGAATGGGGCTCTCGGCATAGTCGGCCGCAGCCTCCGCGTTCGTGAACTCGATCGCGTAGATCCCGCTGAAGTCTTTCAGTTGGTTGCGTTCGGTCTTGATCCAGATATTTTTGATTCCAGGAATTTTTCCCGCCATCTCTTTGATCCCGTTGATCGCGGTCTCTCGATCGTTATTAGAAGTCGCGTCTTTAAATTTGTAGATCACTACGTGCAGCACCGTTTTCGGCTGGCCGAACCGGTTTTGTCCCGCCACGCTGCGGGCATGCAGCGAACCTGCCGCGATCCCCGCCACAAATAAAGCCGCGCCCAATGCGATTTGCGTCATCCGTTTCTTGATTGAAGTCACGTCATCCTCCCGTCGTTCCCACTCAGCCAGTCTATGAAATTGGTCACGGGCGAAGCAACTTCCCGCGAGCATTTCTGCAGACTCCTCGCGCTTCTCCGCGTGCCATACCATTTGACGGACCTGCGTTGCGACCGTTACGCTGCCAAAGCACGCCCGCCGAGGACGGAATGGACTTTTCTCCAGCAGACATGCCAGCCGATCAGTCGCATCCATACATGCTTCCACCCCTCCCGCAGCTTTGGGTCGGCTATCTTCTTGGACTTGTCACCGTCGTCGCCGAATACGTCGCACTCTCACTCCATCCAGAGCTGGCCAAGGCCGCATTAGCAATTCCTCCTTTGTATTTGTTCCTTTCGATGTTCGTTGGCATCGTTTATTGGTTGGTCTGCGTCCACCGCTATCACGTGATTCTGCAGCATGTGCCCGGCTGGAAGCACCCGATCTCGCCCGCGCGATCCGTCGGTTTTCATTTCATTCCTATTTATTACCTCTATTGGATCTTTAAGTGGCCCAGGGAGATTTCCAAATACGTGAACTGGAGATTTCAGCAGCCCGTGATGAAGCCCTATTTGGCGGGCTCCATAATCCTCACTGGATTTGTTATCAGCCTTTTGTTTGATCCTGGCTTGGCACTCATCGTATTCTTCCTGGCGGCCTCGTACATTTCAGCTTGTCTCCGGCGGGCCTTTGCTTTGCCGCCAATACCGCCGGCGAGCATGCCGCCATCCGCGCAATGAGTTTGCATAAGGAGCTGAGAATGTCCCAACGAAAACACTGGATCTCGATGATGACGCTTTTCATTCTCCTGGGCTTAGCGCCCCTTTGCCTCGCGCAAAGCCAGGCTGACGTGAAGCAGCAGTCGCACGACATCTTCAAGCAGCTCGTCGAAATCAATACGACGGATTCCGTCGGCAACGTGACCACTGCCACCGAGGCGCTGGCCAAACGCCTTCGCGACGCCGGCTTTCCGGAGCAAGACGTCATCGTTGCCGGGCCTAACGATCGCAAAAAGAATCTCATCGTGCGCCTGCATGGAGCAGGGCAGCAAAAACCAATTCTCTTTCTCGCCCATTTGGACGTCGTCGAAGCCCGCCGCGAGGATTGGACCACCGATCCATTTCAATTTGTCGAGAAGGACGGTTATTTCTACGGACGGGGCACTCAGGACATAAAAGACGGGGCGGCTATTCTGACCGAGAATTTTATCCGCTTGAAAAAGTCCGGCGTCACTCCCAAAGGCGACTTGATCTTGGCGCTCACCGCCGATGAGGAAGGTGGCAACTTCAACGGCGTCGAGTGGCTCGTCAAACATCATCGGGATTGGATTGATGCGGAGTATTGCGTGAATCTCGATGGGGGCGACTTTGTCCGCAATCAAGGCAAGAAAATCTATGGCGCCGTGCAAGCCAGCGAAAAGGTCTACGTCGACTTTCAGTTCGAAGTGACCAATCCCGGCGGCCACAGCTCTCTGCCGAAGCGTGACAACGCCATCTACCAATTGGCCGCGGGCCTGACCAGGCTTGCAAACTACAGTTTTCCGGCAGGCTTGAACGAAATCACGCGTTCTATGCTGGAAAAGAGCGCCGCCATCGAGGGCGGCCCGCTCGCCACGGAAATGAAAGCCGCAGCCAGCATTCCTCCAGACAACGCAGCCATCGCGCGCCTCTCCGAGGATACGTTTTACAATGCGATTCTGCGTACCACCTGCGTCGCCACCATGCTTTCCGGTGGGCATGCTCCCAACGCATTGCCGCAAGCTGCCCGCGCCAACGTGAACTGCCGCATCCTGCCCGGCGAAGATCCCAACGAAATTAAAGATACCCTCGTCAAAGTCGTCGACGACCCGCAGATTAAGGTGAGCTTTGTCCAGGAGCATGACGCGGACGGTAATGTCATCCCGCCCGAAAAGGTGCCGCCCTCGCCGCTGCGTCCAGCCCTGATGAAGTCCGTCGAATCCGCCGCCGCGGACGTCTGGGGACCGCTTCCGATCATGCCCGTCATGGATACGGGAGCCTCGGACGGCCGCT
>JBARCY010000116.1:0-15230 GCA_049794595.1 Candidatus Acidiferrum sp. | reverse complement strand
TCAGCAACGCACCCGATCGGGCCATCGGCCCTCCTTGGGCGCTGCTGATTCTCCTTATCTCTCATCTCAGAAAATTCAACTACCTTCTTTTCAAGACCCTGTATTAGGTTATGCAACAGCTTCTAGTCAATCTTCCGCGTTCCTGGTAAGCCGGCTGGGACAACCGCGTGTAGATTTCCATTCCGCCGCGGCATCCAATTGTCTGAGATACTCTCTCCCAATCATGGCCCCTGAAAAAGAACCCACGAAGGAATCCAGGAGCGAGAAGCGCAAGAACGCCTGGAAATCGCTGCCGGACGTCTGGGCGCTGATCAAGCCGCGGCGCGGGTTGCTTGCGCTGGGCTTCGTGCTCATGGCCATCAACCGCGTTTGCGGGCTCGTGCTTCCGGCTTCGACAAAATATTTCGTCGATAACGTCGCGATTCACCATCAGACGTATCTCCTGACGCCGATTGTGCTGGGGGTTTTGTTGGCAACTGTGGTTCAGGGACTGACTTCGTTCACGCTTACGCAGCTCCTCTCAAAGTCAGCCCAAAAAATGATCACCGAGCTGCGCCGCCAAGTGCAGGCGCACATCGGCCGCTTGCCGATCGCCTTCTACGATACGAACAAGACGGGTGTACTCGTTTCACGAATCATGAGCGACGTCGAAGGCGTGCGAAATCTAGTGGGCACGGGCCTCGTTGAATTTGTCGGCGGATTAATGACCGCTGTTTTTGCACTCGTCTATCTGATTCACACCAGCGTTTTGCTGACCTCGGTGGCGTTCTCGATTCTGCTGGTATTTGGGTTTGGGATCAGCAAAGCCTTCTCGACAATCCGGCCGATCTTCCGGGCGCGGCCAAAAATTACGGCGGAAGTGACCGGACGGCTTACCGAATCGCTCGGCGGCGTGCGCGTCGTGAAGGGCTATCACGCGGAAGAGCGCGAAGAAGGAATCTTCGCGACTGGCGTGCAGCGTTTGCTGGACAACGTTCTGAAGACGCTCACCGCCACTTCGTTAATGAGCCTTTCGGGCGCTACGTTACTGGGAGTTGTCAGCGCGCTCATGCTCGAGCTCGGCGGGCACAAAATTCTGAGCGGCAGCATGACGCTGGGAGACTGGTTCGCGTTCAATCTTTTCCTTGGCTTTCTGATCGCTCCCGTTTTTCAGATCGTCGCAATCGGAACGCAGATCACCGAAGCGATCACCGGCCTAGAACGGACACGCGAAATCCTTAACGAGAAAAAAGAGGACGACGATCCGCGCCGCACCGCGACGATGGAACGCATCGTGGGCGAAGTCGCGATGGAAGACGTGACCTTTTCATACGAATCCGGGAAAGAAGTTTTGCACGAAGTGAGTTTTGAATCGCGGCCCGGAACAGTGACGGCCTTGGTCGGCCCATCGGGCGCAGGCAAATCGACGATTATTGGCTTGGTTTCAGCGTTCTATGTTCCGTCGAGTGGCCGCGTTCTTGTTGATGGAATCGATCTCGCCACGGTGAAGCTGAACTCCTACCGCACGCAGCTCGGGGTGGTGCTGCAGGAGACTTTTCTTTTCGACGGAACGATTCGCGAAAATGTGGGCTTTGCGCGCCCGGCAGCCAGCGAAGAAGAAATTCTTGCCGCGTGCCACATCGCGCGCGTCGATGAGTTTGCCGAATCGTTCGAGAAAAAATACGACACAGTGGTCGGCGAACGTGGCGTAAAACTTTCTGGCGGGCAAAAGCAGCGCGTCTCCATCGCGCGCGCGATTCTAGCCGATCCGCGCATCCTGATTCTTGACGAAGCGACTTCCAGCCTCGACTCCGAATCTGAAGCGCTGATTCAGGAAGGCCTTCGTTACCTGATGCGCGGACGGACCACGTTCGTGATCGCGCATCGCCTGTCCACAATTCGCCGCGCCGAGCAAATTCTAGTCGTCGAAGGCGGCAAAATTATTGAACGCGGCACTCATGGGTCGCTCTACGCCGCGGGCGGACGCTACTATGACCTCTACACGAAACAGCATGACGTTGAGAGCAATCTCTTTCTCGCGCCCGGCGAAGGTTCAGGCGAACCGGAGGATGGCGGCGGCGCCCGCCCGCCATCGTTCGGCCGCGCAGGGGCAGCCCTGCCGGACGCCATTCGCTTAATTCGCGGCCAGAACAACTGAGACGGCAAAGTTAGATTGGAATTGAGTATTAGACTGCAGTGCGGCGGATGACCAATTTTTTCGTCGCCGGCGGCGGAATCAGAGTCGCCATTTTGCGGATCATGGCCAGCACCAGCCGCTTATCTCCATCGGAAAGCGTGGTGCTGAAGCGCTTGATCTCCGCGAGGAAGCGGATTTCATCCTGCGACAGCTCGCCCAGCATCTTTTGCGTTTCGCGGTCGCGCGGCGTCTCCGTGCCCGGGAAGAAGTCCGCGAGCGAGATATCCATGGCTTCCGCAATCTTGGCTAGCGTTTCGAGCGACGGCACCGTGTGGCCGTTTTCGACGCGCGAGAGGTAGCAACGCAAAAGCCCGGTGCGGCGCTCGATGTCGCCCTGCGACAGACCCCTCTGGCTACGGTAGGATTTGATGACTTCGCCGATGTTTACGCGTGGTTTTTCTTTTGGCACGATGCCTCTCCAGATTGAGGGGGTATCTTAGTCACTAACAGTAGGAGAAGCAAGAGGGAATTTCAGGGCGATGGTTCCAATCTGACAACGCCCTCGTCTCGTCCTGTGGAAATCCCTGGCAGCGGCACACCGCGCTTCAGGGTCGGCGCAAGCCTTGGTCCGAACCATCTGTAGTGATCTTGCGTTCAGCTTTGCGTTGGCGTAACCACACCCGGTTGCTGCAACCGGAATTCGAGCAAAGTTTCGCTCGGGACGCGTACTTGCTGCCCCTTCGTGAGCACTTGCACGCCCGCGCCCGCGGCGGAGCCCGCGCCCGCCCCAATCGCTGCGCCCCTGCCGCCGCCTGCGATGGCGCCGATAATAGCCCCAAAAATGGCCCCGCTGCCGACTTTCTTAGCGGTGTCCGCGCCGCGACTCTGCCCTTTCACGGTGTAATCGCTGCTGACCAGCGGATAGTCGTGGCCGTCGATCACGATGCGAATGAGCTCCAGCTGCAGTTCCGAGCTCCCCGAAAGATGCCCCGCTTCATTCGCGTAAGCCAGCCTGCCGTAAACATCGGTGCCCTTCCGCGCCACGAGAGTGCCTCGAACGTATAAGTCCGTCTCAAGACTCGCGCGAAAAACATCGCCAACCCGATTTCTTGACGAATCGACGCCATCAATCATGCGGACCAGCAGCGCCTGCCCTGCCGGAATGGTGACCTCGCCGTACTGTGCTGCGGGGTCTTGCGGCGGAGAAGCTGGATTTGTAGCTGGATTTGTAGCCGGAGGTGTAGCCGGAGCAGCCGGCCTCGCAGCCGGAGGCGGGACGTCCTCGGATAAAACTGGCCGAGGCGCGGGCTCGGCAGGCGGAGGTTCCTGCGCTTCGGGCGGGTTCGCTGTAGCGGGGGGCACAGCAGTGACTGGCGGCGCCGGCGCCGCCGTGGATGCACCCGCCGCATTGGGGTCGCCTGTGAATGTCAGCGCCACCGTTTCCGATACATAAAAAGTCTGCACCTGGCCGTTAATTTCAAAGCGCAGCACCGTCTGTGTCCCACCCAGGTAGCGCCCATGCAGAATCCGCCCATCCTTCAGTTCCAGCGTATCCGCACTCGCGGCCCCGGCCAAAAATAATCCAAGAACGACTGCCGCAACGATCCGTCCGGGACTCTTCATGGTCTTGCCTCTCTCCTCCGACGCTCTCCCTTGGCTGGTTGTTGCGCGCCGGTTGACTGATCACACCTGTCCCCACATCTTATCCTATACATTTGGATGAGGTGCTCCGGCGCGGGGTTGCGCAATCTTACTGCCCTACTGGGTGGCCCGATAAAGGTCGCGTGTGATGTCGGCCATGAGCGCCGCGCTGACTTTCGTATCGGCAATTCCACGCACCAGAATCACCAGCACAAACGGCTTCGGCGCAAATACGATCGCGGCATCGTGATGAATTTTGGTAATCTCGCCGGTCTTGTGGGCCACACGGATACCGGCAGGAAGCCCGGCGGGGATGCCTTCGTTGAATTTCTGGCGTTCGAGAATTTCAATCATCTGCCGCGAAGAATCCTGATCGACGGCTTCCCCCAACGCGATCGCATCGAGAAGCTGGTAAAGCCCGCGCGCCGTCGTCGTGTTGTTCAGCCCTTTCTCAAACGCTTTGTTATCCTCTACTCCACGCAGGACATTCATGCCGTCCGCGTTCAGCGAATGCACTGTCGCGCGAATATTCTCCACGCCCAGCTTTTCGATCAGCAGATTCGCCGCGAAATTGCTGCTGACGGTGATCATCAGCTCGCAAAGCTGCCGCAGCGTGCGCATCTGCCCCACCGCCTTATACAACTCCGCGTCCGAATCATCGGCCATGTTCAGCGTGTAGACCGAGCCGTCCACCAGACTATGAAACTCATTCTCGATAGGAAGCGGATCGTCCAGTTTCAGCTTCCCCTCGCGCGCCTGATGAAAAAGCTCGATCATTACCGGGATCTTCATCGTGCTGGCTGCGTGAAACGTGTCGTCGGCGTGAAAGAACCATTCAGCCCGGCCATCGAGTGTGCGGAACGCGATGGCCACGTCCGCTCCGCTTTTCTCGATTCGTCCTTCGACTTGGGCTTCAGCTGCGGAGAGCCTTGAATCTTGCCCGTGAACGGGCGCGCCGGCCAGACCGGCCAGCAGAACAAAGAACAACGCACTCCCGATTTTCAACGGCGTTCCTCCAGCGAGACGGTCCGAATCCTCACGAACAGCCGCGCAAGAATACTCTCACCCGCCGGCAAAATTCCAATTGGCTCTTATAATTCCGCTGCGCAATTTTCCAGGAAGAAAAGACAACTCGATCTTTTTCTCTGGACAGTAGGAGGACGAGTCTATGCGAATGGTCCCGGAGGAGGGGGTCGAACCCACACGGTACTAAGTACCACTGGATTTTGAGTCCAGCGCGTCTGCCAGTTCCGCCACTCCGGGCCTGTAATTGAAAATAGCATGGCGTCGCCACGCACTCAAGACGACTTGCGGCCGGCGGCACATCTGCCTCCTGTAATCCGCCTCGCAGCTCCAGCGGCGCGACTCGGGCAAATACGTTAAGAAGAGCGTCTCTCCCACGGCGGGGGCACTTTCACCGATGCCATTCCCGCTGCTGTTGCCGCCTGAATCCCCATCTCGGTATCCTCAAACACGAGGCACCCCGTCGGCGCGACTCCGAGTTTGGATGCCGCCAGCAAAAATGCTTCGGGATCCGGCTTGCTTTTTTGGTATTCGCCGGCGCAGACCATCGTGTCAAATCGATCGAGCAGCTTCAGCGTCTCCAGCGACGCCGTCACCGAATCCCGCGCGCTTCCCGAGACGACCGCGAATGGAATCCGCCCCTGCTGCGCCTCGATATGCTCAAAAACTTCAGGCACCACCTTGAGCTGCGGCAGCAACTCGAAATAAAATTCTTCCTTTCGGCTCGCGACGCGCTCCACGGGCATATTCAATCCCTGATTTTGGTTCAGCGTGGCAATGATCTCCGTCGTTGGCCTGCCGCCCCAAGCGTAGAAAAGCTTCTCCTCAAACGCACAATTCCATTCGCCCAGCGCCTTCTTCCACGCCGCATAGTGAAGCGGCATTGAGTCGGCAATGGTGCCATCGCAGTCAAACAAATACGCTTTAAATGAGCCCTGCGGCAATTTCAATTTCATGCCCTGGCGAAATCTCCTTGATCACTATTCTACGCGAGCCTCTTACAAATCAGGAAACCAGGGCTCAGGGTGGAACGCTGCGGCATGGATATACGTCAAATTAGGCAGTCCAATAGCAGCAAGATAAAGGCCAAGAGTTCAAGATGTCCTGGAGGCAACAACGTGAAAAGGGCTCTCCTATTCTTTTTGCTCGCGGCGCCAGCCTTTGCACAAAACACCCCTACGGACATTGCGATGACACCAGCTTGTGGGCCGGACAACTTTAAATTTGCGGTGAAAACGGGCAAAACCCAGCGCACATCCATTCAGCCAGACGAAGGTAAAGCGTTGGTGATTCTCGTCGAAGACGATTCAGAGTTCGGCTCGCACCCGAAGCCCACTACTCGGATGGGTCTCGACGGTAACTGGATTGGAGCGACACACGGGAATTCGTATTTCTCTCTTTCCATCGATCCCGGAGTGCACCATCTCTGTGCGAGTTGGCAGACTTCCGCAATTCTGGGCCAGGGACACAAGACTGCCGTGGCTCACTTCACGGCGCAGGCCGGAGGGGTGTACTACTTCAGAGTGAAGAACACCTTTGCGCATGATGTGGGCACCGCCGTGATCAGTCTGAAGCCATTGGACAGCGATGAAGGGCTCCTTCTGACAAGCTCATATTCTTTGAATACGTTTCATCCTCAGAAGTGACCATGGAACGGCAAGATGTTCACGCGCCGGTGCACCATTGCGGGCAGTTGGCGCGAACGCCCCTTTTTGCGGGATTCGCAGACGGCCGCAAAATCGGGCCAACTCCGAATTAATTCCAAGAGCCGGAAATCAACGCTTCACTGCCGCTGGCTGCTTAGCTTGCTCGAAATTGCTCAAGCCGATAAACTGCGCGAGCGCATGCCGGAAAATCGACAAGATGACGGACTCCTCGGCTTTTGGGCGCTCATCGCCGTGCAATTCCAAGGCGCATTCAGTGACAACGCTCTCAAATGGCTCGTCAGTTTCCTCGTTCTGGACTCCGCGCTGTCGAAAGAAAGCCGCGATCTCTGGTTCGTCCTGGTCGTCCCGTTGCTCTTCGCCGTTCCCTTCTTGATGTTCTCGATCCCCGGCGGCTATCTCGCCGATAAGTACAGCAAGCGCAGCGTCACACTGTGGACGAAAGTCTTCGAGCTCGGCGTCATGGGCCTCGCGACCTACGCTCTGGCAAGCAATCGCCTGGACATCGCTGGCATCGCATTGTTCCTGGCCTGCACCCAAGGCGCAATCTTCGGCCCCACCAAATACGGCCTGCTCCCCGAACTCCTTCCACTCTCGAAACTTAGCTGGGGCAACGGCATCATCGAGCTCGGCACGCTCCTCGCCGCCATCATCGCCGCCCTAGCCGGAGGCTTCCTTGCACAAACATTTCACGACCGCCAAATCTGGTCCGGCCTCATCTTTCTTCTTCTCACCGTGCTAGGTCTCCTCACCAGCTTCGGCATCACCAAAGTCCCCGCCGCCGACCCCACCCGCCGTTTCGATTGGAACGTCCCCGCCGAATTTTTCCACGAAATCCGCCACATGAAATCCGACAGAACTCTGTGGACCGCCGTCGTCGCCAACACCTTCTTCTGGTTCCTCGGTTCCCTGCTTCTGCTGAACATCGTCCTCTACGCCACCGACATCCTCCGCGTGGACGACACGCACAGCAGCTATCTCCTCGCCGCGCTCAGCCTCGGCATCGGCATCGGCAGTTTTCTCGCCGGCCTCGCTTCCGGCAAAAAAATCGAGCCAGGCATGGTGCTCCCCGGCCTATGCGGCATCCTTGGAATGGCCGCTCTGCTTTCCCGGCCAGGCATCAGCTATGTAACGGTCCTCGTACAATTGGCATTTCTCGGCGTAGCCGGAGGCTTCTTCGTCGTCCCAGTGAACGCGCTCATCCAGCAGCGCCCCAGGCCGGAAGAAAAAGGCCGAGCCATCGCTGTAGCAAACCTACTCTCCTTCGTCGGCGTGGCGCTGCAACCGCTCGCACAATATGCCATGCTCCGCCTCGGCCACCCTGACCCTTCACGCGTTTTTCTGATCGCGGCAGGCATGACCCTGCTCATGGCCATCCTCCTGGCTCGCATGCTACCGGAGCTTTTTCCACAGGCCTTGCACTGGACGCACCTCCGGCCAAGAGCTACTCTATAGCCCCCCCGTTCGTCAGGGGCTCCCGGTCCGCTGGGGGCGATCGAACGGTTTCCGATGTCGAGGTTTTCGATGTCTAAGGTGCTGACCGCCTCGCGGTCACCCCTCTCACTGACCGCTCCCCGGTCACCTTTTGCAGTTGCCCCTGTTACTGGGCCGCGACCGGAACCTCGCGGACTCTCCCACTGGATGAACCGTGTCCTCGAAGAGCTCGGGAGCTTGCACGCCTCGCCTGCCCCCGACACCGTTCACGACCTCCGCGTCGCCATCCGCCGCTGCCGCTCCCTCGCAGTCGCAATGAAGGAAATTGACCCGGACTCTGCTTGGCCGAAAATGCGTAAAGTCGCCAGCAAGCTCTTTCGATCCCTGGGCTCACTGCGCGACGCCCATGTGATGGACAAATGGATCAAGAAACTCGCTCCCGAAAATGATTCACTGCGCGCCCAGCTTCTCGCCTCTCTAGAAGGCGATGAGAAGCAGTTTTCCGAATCCGCCTTGCGCGTAGCCGCAAAGTTTGACAAGAAGGAATGGTCGCGTCTCGAACGGCACCTGCGCCAGCGCGCCCGGCTCGTGCCAATAGGCGGCCTCGCCGCCGAATGCCTGGCGCTCGAACGCTTCGAGGAAGCCAAAGAACTCCATAACCGCGCGTTGCGCTCGGAAAAGCCCAAGGTATGGCATGCGCTGCGCATCGGCCTGAAAAGGTTCCGCTACACAGTCGAAGGCCTCTTGCCGGATCACTATGCCGCCTGGAGCGAAAACCTGAAGCGCCTTCAGGACTTGCTCGGCGACGTCCACGATCTGGATGTCCTTTCCCAAATGCTCAAGGACACCGCAGCCCTCGAGCCGCCCCAAGACTCCGATGCACCCATCCCGTGGCTTGAAAAAATCACGCACGAGCGCCACGAGCGTATCGAAACCTACCGCCAGCTCACTCTCGGGAAGACCAGCCTCTGGCACGAGTGGCGCCACAATCTTCCTCACGGCCAGCGTTTAGAAGCCGCAGCCACGGCCCGGCTGCGGGCCACAGCCCGCGCCGCCGATGCTCACTCCCCCCGCACCGCCCAGGTTTCGCGCCTCGCGATTCGTGTCTTTGACCTGCTTCGCCGCGCGAGTGCCGCCCCAGTCTTTCACGAGGCAAACACGCGCCGCATGATGGAAGCTGCGGCGAAGCTCCACGGTATCGAGGCGGCCGGCGACCGCCGTCTCTCCCCGAAAGCCCTTCGCAAGTTCCTTCTCGGGTTACCGGTTCCTCCCAATTGGACCGCGGAAGAATGGGATTTGATGGCCTGGGCCACCCGTTTTCACCGCGGCCCGGAACCCAAGCAGAAAAACGGCTTCGCAAAACTCTCCGAAGAACAGCAAACCATCGTCCGCGCGCTTTCCGGCGTTCTGCGCCTCGCGCGAGGCCTCCGTAAGAGCGGCATCGAGCGCACCACTGGTCTTCGTTCCGAGAAATCGCCCGACGCCCTCGTCCTCACCATCCCAGACTTGATCGACACTGAAGAATCCGCCGCCCGCCTAGCCGCCGCCAAACATCTTCTAGAATCCGTCCTCGAAAAACCCCTCATCCTCAAACCCGTTTCAAAGCCCGATCAATCCCCCGCCACACCCGAACTCAAAACCGAGCCGCGGCTAGTCGCTGCTGCCTACGCCTAAACTCACCTCACGCCATTCCGAAAGTTGTATCGCCACGCCTTCCGCAGCGGTCGCTCTGGCGCGTTCGAGTTTCGACCTCTGCCGAGACTGCGCCGGCCCCATCACGCCCAGTCTTATTTGGGCCAAGTGCCGCGCGTTAATCCTCGCCACCCAGCGCGGCGTTTCGTTCTCAGCCCCATGTTGTAGCGCCGTCATCCTGGCGTTTAGCCTGTCCAGTCAGGGAAGAATGTTCGCTCTTCCCTCAACTCGATCACCGCCGTGGTCATGAACCACATGAAGGCCTTGCCTCTCCCTCCATCTACAAGCAAAATCTCAACTTCGTTGCATTCGATGTCCACCAGCCCATCATGAAACCTAAATCCGACCGCAAACGCCTCGACATGCTCTTAGTCGAGCGCGGCCTCGCCGAATCCCAGCAAAAAGCCCAAGCCATAATCCTCGCCGGTGAAGTCCTCGTGAACGGCGTCCCCGCCCAGAAAGCCGGAACCCCAGTCGCCATCGACGCCCAGCTTGAAATAAAAAGCCGCCATCTAAAGTACGCCAGCCGCGGTGGCCTAAAACTGGAAGGCGCCTTGGATGGCTTCGCAATAAATCCCGCAATACTCGTCTGTCTCGACGTTGGCGCTTCCAACGGCGGCTTCACCGATTGCCTCCTCCAGCGCGGGGCCGCCCGCGTCTACGCCGTCGACGTGACCATTTCCCAACTCAACTGGATGCTCCAAAAGGACCCTCGCGTTATCGCCATCGAACGCAACGCCCGCGAACTGACTGCCGCAGATCTCCCCGAACTGGTCGATCTTGCAGTCGTCGACGTCTCCTTCATTTCCGTTTGCAAAATCCTGAAGCCCGCCTCCCTCTGCGCCAAGCCCGGCGCGAATTTTCTGATCCTCATCAAACCTCAATTCGAGCTCCGCCGCGCCGACATCGCCCCAGGTGGAATCGTCACAGACACTCGCCTCCACGAAAAAGCCATCGCCACAGTGCAAAAAGCCGTCGAAGCCGAAGGCCTCTCCTGCATAGGAATCCTTCCGAGCCGCATCACTGGCGCCGAAGGCAATCAGGAGTATTTTCTCCACGCTCGCAAACCGCTCCTGAAGTAGAATCGCTCCAGATCATGCCAACTTCTCAAATCTTTGGAACCATCGGCGTCATCTCTCGCCCGCGCCGCTCCAATCTTTCCTCCATTGTCCCGCCACTTCTCCACTGGCTCGAATCCCGCGGCCTCCAGGTAATCTACGACGAAGAAACCGCCTCTGCTCTGCCCACTCCGTCGAATGGCGACACCCGCGAGCATCTCGCCAATCAGGCCGATATTCTGTTGGTGCTCGGCGGTGACGGCACGCTCCTTGCCGCCGCCCGTGTAGCCGCCTCCCGTAGCATTCCCATTCTTCCCATCAATATGGGCAGCCTCGGCTTCCTGACCAGTTTCACCGTTGACGAACTCTACCCCGCTCTCGAAGAAACCCTGGCCGGCCGCTCCTCGATGAACCAGCGCGTCATGCTCCAGGTCGAGCTCGTCCGCGCCGAAGCCGTCGTCGATCTCCAGCACGTCCTCAACGACGCCGTCGTCAACAAAAGCGCCCTAGCCCGCATGATCGAACTCGAACTCTTTATCGATGACGATTTCGTCTGCCGCTACCGCGCCGACGGCCTCGTCGTCGCCACTCCCACCGGCTCAACTGCCTATTCCCTCTCCGCAGGGGGTCCCATCGTCCACCCCAGCGTCGAAGCCTTCATCATCACCCCGATTTGCCCACACACCCTCACCGATCGCCCCGTTGTCGTCCGCGATTCCTCCTGTATCGAAGTCAAGCTGGCAGGTAACGCCGAATCCGTCTTCTTAACCCTCGACGGCCAAAAAGGTATCCCCATGGAATCCGAAGACCGCATCCGCATCACCCGTTCCCCTCAATGCCTAAAGCTGATCCAGCCCCCCAAAAAATCTTATTTCGAAATCCTCCGCAGCAAGCTGAAATGGGGCGAAGCCTAGGCCCTTCCTTCGCGGGCGTCTGTCTACCCACCTTTCCATAACTTTGCAAAATAGCGATTTGGAGCGCGGCAGCCCCGCTGCCGCTTTTCTCGGCCACTCGCACGACTCCACATTTCTGAGGTTCAATAATCTAAATGCTTTTGTTATTCGGATCGTCGAACAAAGAATCAGTAACGGTAATTTCCCGAGAGGTGTGTTTGTTAGCGGTTACAAGGTGTTCGCAGAAAACAACTTCATTACAATCCCGCCGAACGGCGGACCGCGATGCTATCTCGCCCCCCGCTACGCCAGCGCCAAATTCAAATTCTCAATCGCCTCATCGATCTCCGCTCTGTTCTTGTAACCGACGGTAACGCAATCCACTCCCGCATTCCGGAACGCAAATCTCATCGCCGCCCTGCGGTCCTCGCGGTTAAACGTCCCTTCGCCCGCCAGCTTCATGCTGATCACGCCCAGTCCCGCGCTCCGCGCCTCCTTGACGTGGCTAACAACTTCGGGCACGTTTCCCAATCCATCCGTGTTGTAATCCTCCGCGTCCATTCGCGTGCCCTTGTGATTCATGCGAATCATGGCGATATCCAGCCACTTGTTCTCAGGAACCCGCCGCAACGCCGGAAGCCCGTGCACCGATGCTCCATGACTCACGATCATTTTCTTCCGCTCGGCTTCGAGAATTCCGTCCTGCCATCTGCTCGTGTCCGCGGGCCATGTCGCGGTATGTTGCCAGTGCAACAGCATGATGTCGAAGTATTCCGTATTCGTAAGTTTGCGCAATTCGTCGAATTTCTCCAGCGGATCCCCGCCGTCCCAGGTCGTCACTTTCGACATAATCCGGTAGCTATCGCGCGGAATGCCCTTCAACGCCACTCCCAGCATCCGCTGCGTCTCGCCATAAGACTCCGCCGTCTCGAAAAACCGAATCCCATTGTCGTACGCGTAGCGCACCAGCCTCGTAAATCCGTCCTGCCCCAAATCGCGCTGTACTTGCCCCCCAAAGCTGCCCGTTCCAAACGCCAGCCGCGTCACCTTAACTCCCGATTTTCCCAGCGTCACCCAATCCGTAGCGCTCTGCCGCGCCGCGCTCTTCCCCGCCGCGCCCAGCGGAAGCCCCGCGGTTGCAGCTGCAGCCCCTCCGGCAATTCCGGCTCTCAGAAATTCACGTCTTGTGTAGTGAGACACGGCAGCACCTCGAATCGGACGAAGGATAGCGTGAGTGTCGGGGAGCGTAGAGACCGCTTAGGCTGGGCGCCTCTGCCTGTCCACACGCCCTCACCATGACCAGCCAATCTTAATACCAAAGTCCAATCCGCGGTATAACGCGATTGTTGTCGGAGTAGGGACACTGAAACAGGCAAAAGCCACATCACCGAAACTCAATTGGTGACTTGGCCTCGTTTTAGTGACTTAGCGCCACTGAACCCCTTATTTATCAACAGATGGCGGAAGCGGGTGGGGGTCGAATTGAAACGTGATTCTCTAAAGCCTGTGTTTCAGCGGCGTTGCATCCCACACGCGCATTCTAATCGGCACAGATAGTACAAAACTTCCGAGATGCAGGGCTTCGCCCGGTTTCCGGGCGCTATATCCTTCCGGCCATCAATCCCTGACAACGTGCGCCAACGACCAACGACAGGGGTGTTTCCGGGTACCCTACGCGGCCCGACGCGTCTTACGTGCCCGCGGAAGTTGACTATCATGCGGCTAACATCTATCCTGAATTTCGTCGGCCACTCCGAGCCGCTATTCCAGATGCAGGGTCGTTCCTGCTAATCGTCGGGGCGGATAACGCGAAACCCTGCTCGGGAAGTCGCGGGCGAAAAATTAAAAAACAGCTTTTGAGCAAAAGCTAGAAAAAGCTCCGCCCGACCAGTCCAAAACCTACGAGTCGCTGCGAAGTCTCGTTAAAACAAAACACAGAGCCGCCGCACCATTGGCGACTTTTGTCTTAACGAGGGCTTCGATGTCCAAGAAATTGCTATTGCCTTTTGGTAGTTGCCGACGAAAAGTAAATCCAGTTCTCATACTTCGCGCGAATGGTTCACTCTCCGACGTGCGCCCTTGGACGAGACGATGCGGCAGCGAAAAAGGAACTGACAGCGGCCAGTACTTCATTTGTCTTGATTGCGCGGCAAAGTTCGGATACCGCCGGTAGCAATAGCGGGCAGGCTGCATCGTGCGGGGATTCTGGCTGGGGATGCCGAGCGAGTTACTGGCGGACAGGTGTATATAATGCCGCTCAGGAGGGACGTAAGAAATGTCGCAAAAGCAGATTGTGATACTTACTTTACTTGCCTGCCTTATCGTGGGCGTCACTAGCTTTTTGATGGGTCAAGCTGCTCCAACCGCTGTCAAGCAACAAGCTAGTCCGTCACAGCTTGGTCGATACCAAATAGTGTTCAACCCAAACGTGCGGGCGGATTGCTTCTTGCTCGACACTCAGACCGGGAATACATGGATACAGACGGCAATCACCGATGTTAAGGGCAATCCAACAATATGGTTGTACCGAGAGCGTGTGGACAACCAGAGCCAATTCATGAACTGGTATGCAAAGCAAACGCCCAGCGGCGACAAGTAGGTCCATACCGCTTACATCTAGCGGGGATTCGCCCTAGCCTTTTCGATTAGTTCGTCAATCCGGGCTTCGCCGAGCCCCATTCTGCCAAGCTCCGTGCGAAGTTCTGTTTCGCCCAAATTGTCTGATGTGCGCATAAACAGGCCGCGTGGCTTCGGTGCCTTCGGATTGGTAAATAAAATCCAGAAAACTTCCGGGTCAGTTCCGGCGACCTTTAAGACGCCGTAGCTTGCAAATTCCACTTGTTCGTTCATCTTCTGTTACTTCCTTTCAAATCCTTACGATACACGAAGAAAATTGAACGGACAGTGGGAAAACCGGAAACCCGGAAACCCGGGGACAGACGGGACGTTTTCCAAGCTTAGTCGGCTCCAAACTACCCGGCGTCGTGGCTCAGCTCACGCTAACCCTTTCGGTTGTCCCGCGCTCGCGCGTAGTGGAACCGGATCAAATAAATATTCTCGCCTCGACCATGTTTCGCCATCTTCAGCAGGTCCAAAACGCCAAGGAATCCCGACTCCCGCGCCAGTTCAGGAGTAATATCCGGAAACCCGATCGGCTCAATCGAATCGACTTCAATCTCGCCTTCCTCCATCCGGTATCGCCCGCCCACTCGGACGCGGGGACTCATCCAGATGCGCACACTGCAAGTGATCTCTCCCCGCCGTATCCCCTCGCGAAGTCGCTTGGTGAACGTCATGAAAGGAGTTTACGTTCAGCGGTGCAGTGCCCACTCCCCCCCTCTTGTGCTGCTGTCCTAATTTGGAGTGCGGGAGCCGTGCTCCCGCTTTTGAGAATGATCAGGTGCCAAAAGCTTATGCTTTTCAGTGTACCAGGCGTTCGTGACACTCACCTTTGCCTTTTAATCGCCAAGTCAGGAACACCCAGATGAAATTAAGGCACTACCCCTCTTGTTTTTTCCTCTTGTTTTTCCTTGACAATAGGTTGGCTTTCATGTACTCTCTCCCTTGAGTAATACCGCGTATCGGTTCTGTAACGCCAACGTTCCCCGTTGGCGTTTTTGCTTTTCGGGGCTGCGATGGAATTTAAGTCTTTTGTTCGCAACACTTACGCAATGCTCAGCGCCATTTTGCACAATTTTGGTGCAAATTT
>JBARCY010000115.1:0-4292 GCA_049794595.1 Candidatus Acidiferrum sp. | reverse complement strand
GCGATCGCGTCGTCGCCACGTCCATGTCCAATCTCGGCCTCGAACGCGTCCTCGCCCGCGAAGGCATCGCGCTCGCTCGCGCCTCCGTCGGCGACCGCTACGTCCTCGAGGAAATGCTTCGCAGCGGCAACGTCATCGGTGGCGAGCAATCCGGCCACGTCATTTTTCTCGAAGACAGCCCCGCTGGCGACGGCCTGCTCACCGCTATAAAAATCGCCTCGCTAGTTTCCATGCACGGCAAAATCGAATCCCTCGTCGAAGGCCTCAAGGACTATCCGCAAGTCATCGTCAATGTCAAAGTAAAATCCAAGCCCCCACTCGAATCTCTCCCCGAAGTTTCCGCCGCTCTCGCCGAAGCCCAATCCGCTCTCGGTGAAAACGGTCGCGTCGTCCTCCGCTATTCCGGCACCGAGCAGCTCGCCCGCGTCATGGTCGAAGCCGAACACGACGTCGACGTCCAGCGCTTCAGCCAATCCTTAGCCAACGCCCTCCGCTCCTCCATCGGCGCTTAAAAACTGGATTTCTTCCGCGCCATCGCTTTCGCGCGAAGCTTGGTCACCACCACCGCCGTCAGTCCCCCGCTTGAAACTGCCGACGCCATCAACATCGCCGTCGCCGCCATGCATGCTGGGCACATAATTCCTCCTCAACGGCCGCTAGGCCGATTGAGCCTTCTGCACGAAGAGCGGCGGTTCGTCCGCGCTCGGTCCCCAGCTTGCCGGTACAGCCACGTCCAGCATCCGCAGGTACACGCTGAATTGCCCGCGGTGCTGATACCAATGGCTGAACATGACGTCGCGCACGAACTCTTCGCGTGGCTGCGCAAGGATTTCCCGACTATCAGCAACCATCCGCCAGGTTTCCTTCATCGCTGCGTCATCGAACTTCGGCAGTAAGCTCCGCACCAAACCGACGTTTTCGTCAAAGATCTTGAGGATCTCTTCTCGGCTCGCTGGTTGCGGAAAGCTGAAGGATTCCGGAACCTGAGCTGGATTGTTCTGCACGAACCGAATGATTCCACCCGGAACGGAAGCCAGATGGTAGGCCAGCTGTCCCGCGGACATCGATTTTTCGTGTGGCTTCCAGGTCAATTTATCTTCCGGAAGCCGCTCCAGAAATTTCCGTGTGATAGGTGCTTGTGTTTCAAACTCCGCGAGAAATGCTTCTGCAATCGACATTTTTTCTCCTCTTTTCTGAAACAAATCTCATCGAACGGAACGCGCTTGAAAAGCGGTCCTCCGCCGTTCTACTGCTTCTTCCCGCCTCCCGCCGCGAATGACCCGTGCGCTTCCGCCGCTTTCCGCACCCGCTCGTGAATCGATCCCCACCCCGTCGTCACGCCCTTCCTGTGCTCCTCTTCAATCAGTCCAAACGCTTTGTGATGAAACTTGATCAGCGTCCCGCCATCCGTCTCGCTCAGCCGGTATTGCACATTCGACGCAACCGGGTACGACATGAACATCGGCCCGGTAAACTCCACCAGTGTCGGCCGCTTGATCGCTTGCACATTTGCCCAGAAGTGTCCATTTCCATCGCCCAAATCGCGGAACCATCTCCCGCCCGGCCACGCCTCCAGCTTCATCGGCATCGGCGTCCCGTCCATCATTTGGCTTCCCGGTCCAAGCTGCTCCAGTAACGCTTCGAACGTCGTCTCCAGCGGAGCCTTCACATGAATTTCCTGCACGATATTCAGCTTCAATCCTTCAAGTGCTTCGACGGCTGCCATAGAACTCATCGTTCCTCCTTAATCAAACGAAATCCACAAACAAAAAAAATCCCAGACTCTTCTCAGTTTTTCTTTCCAGCCCCGCTCTTCTCCTCAGCCCGTTCCTTCACCCGCATCAACTGGTGCCTCCAGAATCTTTCAAACGTCCCCGCCCACTCATGTAAAGGCCGTATCGCCTCTGCATTCGTCCTATAAAACATCTGCCGCCCATCCCTCCGTGCATGCACCAGCCCAACATCCTTTAAGACGCGCAAATGCTTCGAAACCGAAGGCTGTTCCATCTCCAAAGCATCCACAATCTCCCCAACGGGCCGCTCCTGCAGCGCGAGATAGTTCAAGATCTCCCGCCGCCGCGGTTCCGCGACCGCATTAAACGCATCCGACGTTGTCGCTGCCCTTGCCATGCCACAACAATACATTCCTATATGGGAATATGTCAAGCGCTTTTTTCATTCCCCAAAACTCCCGCTCGGCGCGCAAATTCTCCGATCGCCTCTGTGGGATAGGCAGTCCTGCCTGTCGCTCGTTCTTTCGGCGAGTGCCATTTCCTGATTCTCTTCAGTGAACAGCATCGCGCAAATGCGCCGAAATTGCGCAGTTTTCGGCTTATCATCGAAGAGAAGCAGCGTACCGGAAATCACTCGGTCCGCCGGAGGCTTCGCTTGCGTTGCAGACTTCCACTCCTTTTTTATCGCGTGGCCGTAACGTGCGTCTTCCTGCTCCTTTTAGCGGGCTCACCCGTAAAGTGCCAACAGGCCGGCGTCCTGCTCGTTTACGGGAGCCCGACCTCGGACATCAACTACGAGTACAAGACTGTCTGGGTCGTCTTTTCTCCCGCTGAAGCTCAGATCGTCGCGATAGTTCCCGATGTCATTGTTCCCCGTTCGACAGGTTTTTGGCGTATTGGAACGGCGAACGTCTGTGATTACCAGCGCGATACCTGGGGCACGACTCAAGAAGTCCTTTGGCAGACGCCCATCGAGAAAGCACCGCTCATTGACCAGGGTGCGCCTTGCAAGAACGAGGAAACAGCGAATGGCGAAAATACCGAAAAGGACGCTCCAGCGCAGTCTTCCGATTCGGGCCTCAATGCGTGCAGTCACCAGGCCGTGAAGCTCCTCTTTGTTTCGCCTTCCTATATTTCGGAAGAATTCAACAGCAGTCAGGGCGACTGCGACGGTCGCGGGGGGCATGATGTAACCCGTAACGAGGTGCGCACCTTCGACGCAGATGTACCTCTCAGCCTCGATGAATTCTTTAGCGCACAAGCCGCGAAGGCCTACCGCGTCGCTGCCAGGAAAGGCTTCGCCGAAGTCACGAAAGAATTCAATTGCCCTGAACCCAATCCGCAAAGCTATGATTTGAAAAGCTGGGCCATCACGCATGACCGTGGTGTTTGGTCACCAACCGCTTCCCTGGAAGAGATGCAGGGCGAATGCGCCTTCGGCCATCCGATGGATCTGACGCTCCCGAAAAACGTGACAGGCGAGGTCTCTAGAGCTGCTTTGTGGCTGGCCATGGCTGCCGCTGTTCCGCACCTCTCCGATTTCTACCTCTCTCCTCTCGGCGATTATGCAATCGTCATCACCAATCCGAAAAATGCCGACTATCACATCTACGCTTACTCCGTAAAAGCCGGCGTTCTCGGCAAACGTCTCGCGGAAATCACTTGGGATCCCTACAACTCTTACACCTTCGTCATGGCCCAATGGTCCTCCGGCAAATACGTCCAGCAATGGACCGACACCATCCAAAACATCAAGGACCATCCGCTTCCCGCTCCAATCCTTAAGCCTGTTGCCGGCCCCGCTGCGACAAAGTAAGGCAGGCTTTCTGTCTTTGGTCTCTTCGCTGTCCAGGGAACTTTTCCCCCGCTCGTGACATTACCGTTAGTGGAGGCTCAAGCCGCCCTTCATGCAAGACGCACTCCCAGCTCTCGTTCTAAACTCGGAGGCTCTCCCGCGGACCGCCATGAACGACACGCCGCCCACACCCACCTTCCCAGCTAACCCCGCCAGCGACGAGCACCTCATGCTCGCCTTCTCCAAAGGCTCCGCCGAATCTTTCAACGAACTCTTTCTCCGCTACAAACAACCCATCTATGGTTTCTTCCGCCGCCGCACCGCCGATCCCCATCACGCCGAAGAACTCTCGCAAGAAACCTTCCTCGTCCTCCTCCGCGCAGCCAACCGCTACGAGCCCCGCGCCCTCTTCCGCACCTACCTCTACGCTATCGCCTTCAAAATTCTTCGCGCCCACCGCCGCAAAGCTGCCTTTCGGGCCACGTTCTTTGGCCATCCCAGCACCATTCCCGATCCCGCCAAACAGGACGCCACCGAATCTGGCCTCTGGGTCCGCCGCGCCGTCGAAAAGCTCGATCGCATCGACCGCGAAATCCTCCTCCTCCGCGAATTCGAGCAACTCAGCTACGCCGAAATCGCCGACCTCCTCCAGCTCCCCCTCAACACCGTCCGCTCCCGCCTCTTCCGCGCTCGCACCGCCCTTCGCAATTTGCTCGAGCCTGCGACTGCATCGTCCGCGAATGAGGCGGCGCCATCCGCCGAGC
>JBARCY010000114.1:0-5254 GCA_049794595.1 Candidatus Acidiferrum sp. | reverse complement strand
GACAAAGGCTCAGACATGGTCGTCAAATTTAATCCCGAGGGCCGAGTCATTATGGTGTTCGGGCGCAAGCAGGAAGCTTCCGACGAAGGCACTGGGCCGCTGAAGCATCCGAACCCGCCGCTGCCGCCGGTGGACGGCATGTTCCGGCAAGTGACGGACATGGCTTGGGACGCGGCGGGGAACACGTTTATCAGCGATGGGTACATCAATTCGCGCGTCGCTAAATTCGATAAGGATGGCAACTGGGTGAAATCGTGGGGCGAGCCGGGCGATCAGCCGGGACAATTTCACACTCCTCACAGTATTGCGGTGGATGAGTCCGGAAACGTTTACGTGGCGGATCGCGGGAACAGCCGGATACAGGTGTTTGACAACGAGGGGAGATTTCTTCGGCAAATAAAGATTGATGTGCCCGCGCCGCTCGATGCGCGTCCCGCCATCGGCGCCAAACCAACGGCGACGACCGGGACGATGGCGCCGGGCGCGCCGTGGACGGTGTGCATCACGCCTGGGCCAAATCAAGTGCTTTACGCTTCCGACGCATTTCCAGGGCGAATTTACAAACTCAGTCTCGATGGAAAAGTGCTGGGGATGTTCGGAAAGTCGGGCAAGCAGCTCGGGCAATTCGGCTGGATACACGAAATCGCATGCCCTTCGGAAAATGTATTGTACGTGGCCGAGCTTTTGAATTGGCGCGTGCAGAAGCTAATTCTCGAGCCGATCCACTGATACGTGATTGCGCGAATGGATCAAGCGCGTCAATGAGCCAGCGGCTTGCCTGTCTGGCGCAGATGCAAATCGAAAAAATCGTCGACGCGATGCCATGCATCGAGCAGCACGTGCTCCCGCGTGAAGTAATGAAACTCGCCTGGATACATCATGAAGGAGATTAGATCGCCTTTGTGTTTCTTGAGAGCCTCGTCGATCAGCCAGACGGATTCAAGAAAGGGAACGTTCACGTCGGCGGTGCCATGAAGGATGAGGAGCGGCCGCGCGAGGCGATCGATGTGCGAAATCGGCGAAGCGTTGGCGTAGACTTGCGGATTTTGTTCGGGCGTGCCGATGCGGCTTGCGGTCCAACCGCCGTGGTAGGGGTCGGAATAATACATTGCGTAGTCGACGACGCCTGCGACATCCACGCCCGCGCGGAAAAGCGTGGGCTGATCGGTCATGGCGATCAAAGTAAAAAAGCCGCCGTAGCTCAAGCCCCAAACGCCGATGCGGTCCGCGTCGACGTAGGGGAGGGTCTTTAGATAGTTCGCGCCCATCCAGGCGTCTTGGGCATCCTTGCCGCCGACATCCATGTAAACGCCGGTGCGCCAATCGCGGCCGTATCCGATGCTTCCGCGATAATCGGGAGCGAAGACAACGTAACCTTTCTGAAGAAAATATTGGTGAATGCTGTAGTAGACGGCATAGTTTCGCTGCACGTGCCAGCCATCATAGTTTTGATTCACGCCGTCGCCGTGGATCCAGAGGATGGCGGGATGTTTTTTTGTCTTGTCCAGATTCTTGGGAACGAAGAGCCAGCCGGGAACGGGCTGTCCATCCGGCCCAGGAAAATGCACGTACTGAGGCGCGACAAATTGCGAGTGGTCCATTTCCGGAGGCATGGAATTTGTGAGCCGGACCGGAGGAGCGCCAGGGTTAGTGCCGATGGTAAATAGATCCGCGCTGTTGCGAGGATCGGTGTGTTGGAACACGATGCGGCCGTCGCCTTCGGACCAGTGTGGCTCGATATTTGTGCCTGGGTCGGAGGGGATATAGGTGACTTCGGCATGCGCGGGGTCATCGCCGATTTTCGCGATGCCGAGGACACGGTCACCGGGGTGATCCTCGAGATTGGCGTCGAAGGCGATGCGGGTGCTGTCATGCGACCATTCGGGACGCCACGCTTCGAATTTGCCTTTGGTGATTTGAACGGCGTCGCCACCAGATGCGGGCATGACGTAAAGATGGTCCCAGCCGTCTTCGTCGCTGAGGAAGGCGATCCACTTGCCATCCGGAGAGGGCCAGGGTTGCGCTCCGGCTTCGCCCCAATCGGGGATGCTCCAGAATTTTTCCTCGTGAATTTCGTGGATGGTTTTTACGGTACCGGTGACCGCGTCGGCGACGTAGATGAAATAATTCTTGAAGTCGCTGGATTCACCGTCAAATACGAGATGCGTGGCGTCCACCCAGGCGAGTCCGCCATATTCAGCGGGTTTGGCGATGGGGACAGGGTTTCCGCCTGCAAGCTTGAGTGCGTAGATTTGGCCGGGAACGTATTCGGAAATGCGATAGATAAGTTTTGCGCCGGAATAAGCTGGCGATTCGTCATGAGGAATGATCTTGGCGCCGCCCATGTATGCAATGGATGCGCCGTCGGGCGACCAGAGAATGTCCTGAATACTCGCATCGTCATGCGCGGTGGTCGATTCCGCTCCATCGGAGAGCCAACGAATGATTAGATCGGCGCCGTGAGACGGGTCTCCCGCCGCAGCGCGATTGCTTCGGACAAAAGCGACTCGCCTGCCGTCCGGTGAGGGAACAAAACCGCTTCCTGGATCGGGTTTGCTCCAAACGGGCTTGGGAGGCGCGCCAGAAATAGAGACTTCCCATAGATCGCCGCCGTGCGGAAAGTAGATTAGATTGCTGTCCTCGTTCCAGAAGGCGCCAGCCACTTGGCCTTCGGTAAAGGAAGTGAGCGGCTTCGGTTCTCCGTTGCCATCAGCGTTAGCAATGTAGAGATTCGCGATCCCGGCGCGGTCCCAAACAAACGCGACAAGCTTGCCGTCGGGCGACCAGATGGGATCCGAGGGATGTTTAATTTCGATCAGTTGTTCGATGGTGAGCTTGTGAGAAGCTGTGGCTTTCTGTGCCGCAGCGCTGCTGGCGCCTGCAAGCATTGCGACTGTCAGCATTCCCGCGAGGAACTTTAATTTTCTTTTCATAGGGATCCCCGTTTAACTGCCATTCCGTAAAAGCGCCCCTAACGCCATTTTGCACGAAGAACTTGCCAACAAGCGCGCGAAGGGTCCGGCCGTTCGGAATATATCAAAGACCGGAGGCTATAGGCTCGTGCAGAAGTGCCGTTATTCGCTGCGCATCGGAGGAATCATCCGAGCTGGCCCAGAGCGCGGAAGTTAACAACGGGACGCAAGCTGGAGATTGCGAGTTGTTCGGGGGCCATGATTGGACTATAGTTGGACTATAGTTGGACTATAGTTGGACTATAGTTGGACTATAGTTTGACTATAGTTTGACTATAGTTTGACCATGGTCTATGCTGAGTGTGCGATTTGTCCGGGAGTCTAGAACAATGCAAGAAATATCCATTTCAAAATTCAAAGCCACTTGTTTGGCGGTGCTCGAAGACGTTCGCAAGACGGGTAAGCCGATACTCGTGACGCGCTTCGGACATCCCATGGCAGTAATCAACCCGCCGGTCAGCGACAAGCTCGCGATCCGCCTCGGGGGCGGAATTGGGACGATGAAGATTTTGGGCGATATCGTAGGGCCTATCAGTGACGAATCGGATTGGGAAGCGGCGCAAGATCCTGGGGACGACTATGAGAAAGAAGCTAAATGAGGCTGTTACTCGACACGCACATCTGGATTTGGAATTACACCGCGCCGGAAAAACTGACATCTGAGGTAGCGCGGGAGATGGTTAATCCAGGTAACGAGCGCTTCTTGTCTCCGGTAAGCATCTGGGAAGCGGGGATGCTATTGGAGAAGAAGCGGATCGAGCTCGATCAGGATTTCGGAGAATGGTTCTTGCAATCCAAGCAGGAATTGAATCTTCTCGAAGCGCCGTTCACTTGGGAGGTGGCGCAAGAATTGCGATTCACGATGCTCGGCTATCGCGATCCTGGAGACCGCTTTCTTGTCGCGACAGCCAAGGCTTTTGACTTGACGCTGGTAACGGCGGACGAACGGCTGATCCATGTGCCGGGGCTAAGCGTCCTCCCAAATCGTTAGATCGAAGGAGACCCTCTCAAGAGAAGCTTCAGAGCTCACCGAAAATTAATGCAAATTTTGCTTTAGGAACGCAGTCATGCGCGCCCAGGCATCGGCCGCCGCCGCCGGCTGGTAACCTTGTTTATTGGTGGGATTCTCGAAGGCGTGCCCCGCGCCTTCATAGATTTTCACGTCCACGGACTTACCCGCGGCTTTCATGGCGGTCTCGAAAGTGCGGACGGAATCCGGCGTGATACCGCGATCGTTGGCGCCAAAATTTCCGAGCACCGGTGCCTTGATTTTTTCGATGCTGGAAGCTTCCGTAGGCAAGGAACCGTAATTTACGATGCATGCCGCGAGATGAGGCTCGCTCATTGCCAATTTGATGGACCAGCCTCCGCCCATACACCATCCAACGGAAGCAATTTTGTTCGCCTCCACGTCGTGGCGTGAAGCGAGATACGAGTAAGCCGCCTCGAGATCGCGCATGCCGCGGTCATCAGGGACACCGCGCATGAGCTCGTGGGCTTCCTCGGGAGTCGTTGCCACTTTTCCACGATATAAGTCGAGTGCGAGGGCCACATACCCCTGGTCCGCAAGCTTTCGCGCGTCCGCCTTGACCTCTTCGTTCAGTCCCCACCATTCGTGGATGACGACGATTCCGGGATGCTTGCCAGGGCCTGCAGGAAGCGCCAGGAATCCGCTGACGGTTTCATTGCCACTCTTGTAACTGACCGTTTCTGTTTTTGTAGAATCGGCGTGCAGAAGGATAGCGAACGAAACACAAAGCAGTGTCGCTAGCGCAGCCACGACTTTACGGTTCATAAATATCCTCCCTGGGAATGCCGACAGGATTGTATAGGGCAGGGAACCGTCTTGCCAGCCCCGCGCGCGGCAAGCGGTTCGGTGCCACTTTGGTTGCCATGGGAACAAATCTTTATTTGTGCTCGCCGCGGCCTTACTTCGATTCGCTGGCCTGCAACTCCGTCAGAGCCGCGAGAACTTCCTCGCTGTGCTGCTGAGGCTTTACGTCGAGAAAAACTTTGCGCACAACGCCGTTTGGATCGATCAGAAAGGTATGCCGTGCGGAAAGCTTTGCGACACCAAAATTCATCACCGAGTCATACATCGTGGAGACTTCCGTCTTGGTGTCCGCAAGCAGCTTGAAGTTCAGGCCTTCCTTGGTGCAGAACTTCTGATGAGAGTCTTCGTCTTGCACGCTGACGCCGACGATCGCGGCGTTTTTTTGCTGATACTGGGCCAAGTCGCGCTGGAAATTGTGAGCTTCGAGGGTGCATCCAGACGTGAAATC
>JBARCY010000113.1:0-2089 GCA_049794595.1 Candidatus Acidiferrum sp. | reverse complement strand
GCGGCGGCGGGCATTCCGGGCAGGCCGAGCCGCGTGGACGTGATGCCTTCGCGCATGACGGCGCCGGCGGCGAGCGAAACATCTTCGGAATGCTCGATGACGCACAGGTCAAGCGAGCGACAATAGTCCATCACCTGGCGCATGAGTTTCGCGGTGGCGATGGGCTTGCCGTCGTCGGAAACGGCGACGATGCCAGCTTGCTTCATCGCGGCGATTTCCGCGATGGCCTCACCTTTGCTGCCGACGCTGGCGGCGCCGATGGGCCAGACGCGTACGCTGGCGGCGGCTTTGGCGCGATCGAGAATGAAGCGTGTGACGCTGGCGTTGTCGTTGACGGGCTTCGTATTCGGCATGCAGCAGACGGCGGTGAAACCGCCTCGAGCCGCAGCGCGCGTGCCCGTCTCGATGGTTTCGGAGGATTCCTGGCCGGGCTCACGTAGATGCGCGTGAAGGTCGATGAAGCCGGGCGCGACGATCAGTCCGGTGGCGTCGAAAATTTCGGTGGAGGGATTCTGGGAGATTTTTCCGGCTTGTGCGATTTCGATGATTTTGTCGCCGTCGAGCAGAACATCGCGCAGCGCGTCGGTCTGCGTGGCGGGGTCGATAACGCGCCCGCCCTTAATCAGTAGCATTGGCAGATTCCTTGGGTTGAGCTTCCGCCGATTGCGCGCTCGTTTCTTCACCGGGTCCGGAAGTGAGAAGAAAAAGAAGCGACATACGCACAGCGATTCCGTTGGTGACTTGCTCGAGCACGCAAGACTGCGGGCTGTCGGCGACTTCGGGAGTGATTTCGACGCCGCGATTCATCGGGCCGGGGTGCAGAACGATCGCGTCAGACTTCGCATGGCGGAGGCGCTCGGAATTGAGCTGGTAAAGAAGGATGTAATCGGCGGCGGAAAGCGCGGGCTCGTGAAGGCGCTCGGTTTGCACTCGCAGAACGAGAACGACGTCAGCATCTTCGAGCGCTTCTTCGATGCGAAAGACGCGGCGAATGGAAGCGCCCGGTGCACCAATGCTTTCAAGCTCGCGCGGAACCCACATGGCCGGACCGCATAGGGTTAAGCGGCAGCCGAATTTCGAGAGCAAGTGAATGTTCGAACGAGCGACGCGGCTGTGCGAGATGTCGCCGAGAATAGTGACATTTAAATTGGAGAGAGAGCCTTTCCGATCGCGGATTGTCAACGCATCGAGCAAACCTTGCGACGGATGCTCGTGAGTGCCATCTCCGGCGTTGATCACGGGAATCTCGAGATGGCGCGCGACAAAATCGGCCGCGCCGGAAGCGGCGTGGCGCATGACCAGGCAATCGGGCTTCATGGCGTCGAGCGTGTTAACCGTGTCGAGAAGCGACTCGCCCTTTTTCACGCTGGAAGATTCCGCCTGAAGGTTCATGGTGTCCGCGCCGAGACGCGACGCGGCGGTGCCGAAACTGATCCGCGTACGCGTGGAGTTTTCAAAAAAAGCGAGAGCTACAGTTTTGCCGCGGAGGGTGGCGAGTTTCTTGAGAGGATTGCGCTGGATTGCCTGAAAAGGCCTGCTTTGGTCCAGAAGAAAAGTAAGTTCGTCCGCGGAGAGCGGTTCGAGGGCCAGAAGGTCGCGGAAACGAAAAGTCACATTTGCACGTTCTGATTATAGCGCGAAAAATCCTGTTCCAACTACGGCTCCTGGCGGTCGACGAGAACGACGCGCTCTTCATTATCAATCTCGCGGAGGCGCACTTCGATGATTTCCGTGTCGCTGGTTTGCACGGTGCGGCCGACAAATTGGGCTTCAATGGGCATTTCGCGATGGCCGCGGTCAATCAGCACGCAGAGAGAAACCCGCTGGGGACGGCCGAGGTCGAAGAGGCCATTCATGGCGGCGCGAATGGTGCGGCCGGTGTAAAGCACGTCGTCAACGAGGACGAGGTCCATCTGATCGACGCCGAAGCTGATGTCGGAGGATTGGAGAACCGCGTGGGTCGCGACCTTCGAGAGGTCGTCGCGGTAGAGCGTGATGTCCAGTGTGCCCACAGGAACATCCACGCCGTCGATGCCGCGCATGGCTTGGGCGATACGCTGGGCCAGAGGCACGCCACGCCGGCGAATGC
>JBARCY010000112.1:0-2119 GCA_049794595.1 Candidatus Acidiferrum sp. | reverse complement strand
CCTGAAGCCAAGACTTACCCATGATTGGCCAGACCATCTCTCACTTCCGCATCTTGGAGAAGCTCGGTGCTGGAGGAATGGGTGTGGTCTACAAGGCCGTGGATACACGCCTTGACCGCGCCGTCGCGTTGAAATTCTTGCCCGATAACATGGCGCAAGACTCCCAGGCTTTGGAACGATTTCGCCGCGAAGCACACGCCGCATCTGCTCTGACCCACCCTGGGATTTGCACGATCTACGATATCGGCGAACAGGATCACCGGCCATTCATAGCGATGGAATTCATCGACGGCGATACCTTGCGCAAGCATATCCATGGCCAGGCGCTTCCGCTTGCGGAGACTCTGGAGCTTGGGATTCAACTTGCGGATGCTCTCGATGCTGCCCACCACGAAGGCATCATCCATCGCGATATCAAACCATCCAACATCTTCGTGACGAAGCGCGGACAAGCCAAAGTGCTGGATTTCGGTCTCGCCAAGCTTGTCCCCAAAGACTTCCTGCACACTGATCCCGAGGAATCTCCTTCCAAACCGATTCAAGAACCGGTGTCCGTTGTCGGTGTGATTAGCGGCACTCCCGCTTACATGTCGCCCGAACAGATTCGCGGCGATGAACTGGATTCACGCACAGACATATTCGCGCTGGGCCTGCTCCTTTACGAGATGGCTACCGGACGGCAGGCATTCAGCGGCAAAACTGGTGGCGCGCTCATTGAAGCGATACTCACTCGTACTCCCGCCTCGGCGCGGGAGTTGAATCCGGAGATTCCGTTGCAGCTGGAAGAAATCATCAACAAATGCCTCGAGAAAGATCGAGACATGCGGTGCTCGGACGCGGGGGCGGTGCGAGCGGACTTGCTACAGCTCAAACGTGTTTCGGAATCCGGCCAGGCGATTCCTTCCGCCGGGGCCGTTGTGCCCACTGCCAACGCTTTGCCCGCTGGGGCTTCGCGGCGTGAATTTCGATGGAAGCCCGCAGCCGGAGGAGTTGTTTTTCTTGCCGCTGTAGTGGTTTTAGTGGCTTGGTTCTACAGTGTGCGGCAAGCCCGCGCATTGACGAGGAAGGACACCATCGTTCTTCTGGGATTCACCAACAAGACGGGCGATCCTATTTTTGACGACACCTTGCGTCAAGGACTGACGGTTCAACTCGAGCAATCCCCTTTCTTGAGCCTGGTCTCCGACCAACGCATTCACCAGACATTGCAGCTTATGGGCCGGCCAGCCGATAGCAAACTTTCGGCAGCGATTGCCGGCGACCTGTGCCAGCGTACGGGAAGCAAAGCGTATTTGAGTGGCTTGATTTCGAAATTGGGAGGGCAATACGTCATCGGGGTGAGCGCCGTGAATTGCCAGACGGGCGACAATCTCGCCGAAGAGCAAGTCACAGCGAGTGGCAAAGAAAATGTTTTGAAGGCGCTGGGAGTAGCATCCACCCAGCTGCGAAAAAAACTCGGAGAGTCGCTTAAGTCCGTGCAGGAACTCGATACGCCGATCGAGCAAGCCACAACGCCGTCGCTCGAGGCGCTTCAGGCCTACAGTTTGGGACGAAAAACCATGCTGGGAATGGGCGACTATACGGCTGCGGTGCCTTTGTTCGAGCGTTCCGTCCAGCTTGATCCAAATTTCGCCATGGCTTATGCCACGCTGGGAACCGCCTATCACAACCTCGGCGAAAAAGTACTTTCGGCACAAAATACGAAAAAAGCCTACGAGCTTCGCTCTCGCGTCAGTGAGTGGGAGAGGTTTTATATCGAGTCTCATTACCATCACTTTGTTACCGGCGACCTCGAGAAAGCGCGCCAGTCTTATGAGCTTTGGGAGCAAATCTATCCGCGGGAAGAAGTGCCGCCGATCAACCTCGGCGTGGTGTACCAAAGTTTGGGGCAGTACGACAAATCCCTTGCGGAGTTCCGTGAGGCGTTGCGGCTCGGTCCTTCAGAGAGTCTCAATTTCGGCAATCTTGTTCTTGCTTACATTCATTTGGATCGGCTTGACGAAGCTCGCGCAACGGCCCGTGAAGCGCTGGCAAAGAATTTCGATTCCGCGGATTTGCGTGTCTATCTCTACCAACTCGCTTTTTTGAAACACGATCCGCAAGGTATTGCGGAGCAAGT
>JBARCY010000111.1:0-7441 GCA_049794595.1 Candidatus Acidiferrum sp. | reverse complement strand
GCGGGATCGGCGCCGGACTTTTGTTTAATCACGTCAATGCCGTTGCGCTTCGCCCAGATTTCGAGCTGCTCAACGGCAGCGGCGCGAAAGGTATCCGCAGCACAGAGCACCACGCTGAGCCCTTCCTGGCGCAGGCGATTCGCGAGCTTGCCGATGCTGGTAGTCTTTCCAGCGCCATTCACGCCAACGATAAAAATCACACGCGGGCCTGCGCCGTTCGGTGAACTAGGAGGGTTTTTTGCGGGCGCTAGTCCTGCGCCGCCTGCCACAGCGCCCGACGTTGGAACGCTGGCTCGACCGTCGTTCATTGTCAGAATGCGAATGATGTGAGATTTGATCTCGCGCTTGAGCTGGCTAGCGTCGGAAAGCGCATTGCGATCCATTTTTTCGCGCACGGCATCCAGGATTTCGCGCGTCGGTTTCACGCCCAGGTCGGCGGAAAGCAGCGCGGTTTCGAGTTTTTTCAGCAGCTCAGGGTCGATTCTGCGCTCGCCGAGAAAAATGTTTTCGACGGACTCGGACAGCGCCGCCTTCGTCTTGCTGACCGAGGCTTTCAGCCGTTCGAGCAGCGATGGCTCGACCTTCTCCGGTTTTCCAAAAAGTGAAATCATGAGGTGAAGCGCCGCGCAATTAGCGCCATCCAAAATTGTAGCAGAAGCGCGCGATGCGAGTCTGACGCGCCCGCAGTACGACAGTCTAATGCGCGGAGAAGGATGTCAGACAGGTCTAAACGGTTACTTCGACGGCGCTGAGGCGGAGCTTGCCGGCACTGATGGCGGATTCGAGAGCGTTGACGACGACGGCATCGAATTTCGAGCCAGTGAGCGACTTGATGCGATTCAGCGCGAACTCGATGTCCATGGCGGACTGATAGGGGCGGTTCGTGGTCATGGCATCCAGCGTGTCCGCGACGCCGATGATGCGCGCCATCAACGGAATTTGCTGGCCCTGCAAGCCGTACGGGTAGCCGCGGCCGTCGATGTGCTCGTGGTGCAGCTCGATGCCGGGCAGCATTTCTTTCAGTTGCGAAACGGGGCGCATGATGTTCGCCCCCTTTACGGTGTGCTGTTTCATCAAATCGAATTCTTCGGGCGTCAAAGCCCCCGGCTTTTTCAGGACGCGGTCTTCGACACCGATTTTGCCGACGTCGTGGAGCAGTGCGGCCACGCGCAGTTTGTCCAGCTCTTCGCTCGAAAGGCCCAGCTCTCGTCCGATCAGCGTTGAGTATTTCGCCACGCGGCCGGAGTGACCGCGTGTGTACGGATCCTTCTCGTCGATGGCCGCGGCGAGCATGCGAATCGAGCCGATAAATAACTCGCGGTTTTCTTCCGCGGCTTCTTTCAGCTTTTCAATGTACTCTTCGATGTCGCTGGCCATTTTGTTGAAATTTTCAGCCAGTTCGCTGATTTCCGCCGCGCCACGAACGGGCGAGCGCTGATGAAATTCGCCGCGGCTGATGGCGCGCGTGGAAGCCGCGAGACCGCGAATCGGCCCGCTGATGCCCACGGCGAAAAAGTAGCCGAAGAGGATGGCCACCAGGATGACGACGCTAACGAAGGCCAGCGCCTGGCGGTTCAGTTCTGTCACGCCCGCATCGGCGCGCGCTTGCGCCAGGCTGCGTTCCGCAACCACCGCCCAATTGACTTCGGGAAGCGTGCTGTACGTCCCGATCATCTCGACCGAATGCTTCTTTTCGAGTTCCGAAAAGTTAATCGTTTCTGTGTTTCGAAGATCCGGCGGTAGCGCCCGAATCAGGTCGACCAGCTTTCCGCTGGCTTGGTCTCCCGGCACGAAGTTTTTTGTGTCGGGATGCGCGACGATGTGGCCGGCGTGGTCCACCACGTATACCGTGCGGCCGCGCACGCTGGCGTCCCGCAAGCGTTTTGAAATCGGCTCCAGGGATACGACGGCGGCAAGCATGCCGGTGAAATTACCGTTCAAGTCCTGGAGAGGAACGGCGAGGACGAAGGCAGGCTGATTATTCGGCGCTAGCGCAAGAGGATTGCTGCGAAACTTGACACTGTGCAGCTCTTCGGACTGCATGCAGGTGACGAAGGCGCGTTGCAAAGCCTTGGCGACGAAGGGATCCTGATCCGCCTGGAAGTTGCCTTGCGAAGCCTTGGTGCCTTTGCCGGACCTGTCGACCGCGGTCAGGTAAACAAAAGTGTCTTGATTGCTCTGAACAAACTCCTGCAACAGCCGCGTCACCTTGGGCTCGGCGGCGGGGTCTTCGACATTGTCAATAAGCCCCGTCAACGCCAGAATCTGCCGCTCGCTGAAGAGCTGCTGAGTCTGGTTAGCCTCAAAGAGCTGAATTTCCTGTGCCAGAGAGCGCGTCAAATTGGATTGCTGAACGCGTTCGGTGTCGACCAGCTTGTCCTGACTCAGCTGCAGCACCTGACGGTGGTAAAGCCCGATGGGCAGCGCGCTGACGAGCAGCAGCGCGCCCAGGACGAGCCACAAAATGCGCACGCGTCCCTTGCGTAGACGAGCCAGTGGGGATGAGCCGGGTTCAGGCATATCAAGCATCCATTTTAGGAGATTAGATGAGGCAGCGGGGGCCGTGAATGGCCGGGCGTCGCGCATTTGTAACTGGAACCTTGGTACTAGTGGCGCGGTGGAGGCCGCTGAAACAGCCCGGATCAACCCATTTTTGGCAGCCCTTGCGCTTTAGTCCCACCCTGTCCGCGCCCTCCGGTTCGCGCGTACTCATTCGCGCTTGAGGGGCCGTTCCATGATGCTGCGAATGGCTTCCCGCGGCGACCTGCCTTGGTGCAGAATTGCCTCAACCTGCTCCGTTATAGGCAGTTCAACGTCCGACTCGCCAGCCAAGGCCAGAAGAGCCCCGGCCGTGCCGACGCCCTCGGCGACCATTTTCATCTCCGCCAGGATCGCGGGCAGCGAGCGGCCCTGACCAAGCTCAATTCCCACGCGGCGATTGCGGCTCAGCCAGCCGGTGCAGGTCAGGACGAGGTCCCCGAGGCCCGCAAGTCCGCTAAGCGTCTCCTGGCGCGCACCCAAGGTTGTGGCAAGCCGCGTCATTTCCGCAAGGCCGCGCGTGATCAGCGCCGCCAACGGATTCGAGCCGAGGCCCAGCCCTTGGCAAGCGCCGGCAGCAATGGCGATGACATTTTTCATGGCGCCGGCAAGCTCGACCCCAAGCACGTCCTCGTTGGTGTACAAACGAAAATTCGGCGCCGCAAAGTCCTCCTGTAGTTCGTTCGCCAGTGCGACGTCGCGCGACGCGAGAACGACCGCCGTGGGCTGTCCGGCGGCCACTTCCGCGGCGAAAGATGGCCCGGAAAGCACCGCGATGCGGTGAGCAAATTTCGGCGTGACAATTTGCGAAATAACTTCGCTCACGCGCGCGTGCGAGGATGGCTCAAGGCCTTTTGAGGCGCTGACGATGGACGCGCCGGGAAGTAGATGCGGCAAGATGTGCACATAAACATTGCGAGCATGGGCCGCAGGAATAGCCCCAATGACCACTCCGGCGTCTTCCAGGACAGCAGCCGCGTCGTGAGAAACGCGGACCGTCTCCGGAATTTTATGGCCTGGCAGATACAGCTTGTTCTCGCGCTCACCGTGGATGGATTCCGCAAGCGCCGCGTCGCGAACCCACCAGGAAATCTCGTGCGCCTTGTGCGCGCGGGAGAGCACGATGGTCAACGCCGTACCCCAGCTTCCGCCGCCAAGAACGGCGATGCGCCTCACGGCCCATCCTCTTCTTCCGCTTTCTTTTTGCGGAACGAAATCGTGGGTTCGTCGCCCTGGACCATGCGCTGGATGTTCGCGTCGTGCTTATAGACAATCAGGAGAGCCGCTCCCAGCGTGCCAAACGTGATCACGTGTGGCGGCGCATGATGCGGTGCCCAGAAAAAATAAACCAGCAAAGGCATTGCCGCCGCCGCCGAAATCGAGCCCAGCGACACAAAGCGCCAATACATCACGACAAGAACAAACAGGATTACCGCCCCCAGTAACGCGAGCGGGCACAACATCACAAAAACACCCGCGGCCGTGGCCACTCCCTTGCCTCCGCGAAATCCCAGCCAAATCGGAAAGCAATGTCCCGCGAGAACGCAAAGCCCGGCGATCATCATCCAAGTTGTGCTCTCGCTGGTGAGCCGCGCCGCGAGAAAAACCGCCAGCGCGCCTTTCCCGGCGTCGAGCAGCAGCGTGAGAATTCCCGCAACCGGTCCGGCGGCGCGCAAGACATTCGTCGCGCCGATGTTGCCGCTGCCCGTCTTGCGAATGTCCGGCGCGCGAAAAAGTTTGCCAAGTAGCAGCCCGAACGGAATTGAACCGAGCAAATACGCAGCCGCAGGAATCGAGATGAGGATTTCGTTCGGCTCGGCCATCGATGCTAGGGCTCCGGTGTAAACGGGAAAGATGCAAGAGAAGTGTACTCCGCACCGGAAGGCTTCAGCTTGCTTTCGATGAGGTGAAATTCGTTCGCTTGGCACGAGCCGAATTCCAGCTCGGCGCTTTTCTGGATGGCCGCGCGCAGTTTTTCGTGCAAGCCGGGCGGCTCGAATCTTGCCAACGTCAGATGCGGCGTAAACGCGCGTTGTTCCCGCGCAAAGCCCCGCGTTTCAAGCGCGCGGTCGACGTTGGCCGCAAGTGCTGGCAAATTCGGCGATGCGTTCAATCCGGCCCACAACACGCCCGGATGCTTTTCATTTGGGAAAAAGCCGAGTCCGCAAAAGTCCATCTCGACGGGCACACTCGAGCGAACCTCGGAGAGCGCGCCGCGGATGCCCTCAAGTTTGGCGTTCGCAACTTCGCCGATGAACTTGAGCGTCACGTGAAGATTCTCCGGCCGTACCCAGCGCGGGCGCTTGTCTGCCAACTGAGAAGACAAAGCGCGAAGGTCCTCAATTAGGGTTGCGAGATTGTCTCGCACAGCGGCGGGAATCTCCAGCGCGACGAATAGGCGCACGTTCAGGCTCGATTCGGTGGCTGCTTGCCGCTATAGAGAAAGTGCATGCGGACCATGTCCAGCGCCAGCTGACTCGCTTGAAAGCGGATGGATTCGCGATCGCCTGGGAAGCGCACGCTGCGTTCTTTGACTCCGCCGGCATGTGAAAGCGCGATATGCACGGTTCCGACAGGTTTTTCTTCGGTGCCACCGCTGGGACCCGCAATTCCCGTGATGCCGACCCCAAATGTGCTGCCCGCGCGGCGCCGAATTCCGTCGGCGAGCGCAACGGCGACCTCCGCGCTGACCGCGCCTTTGGCTTGAATTAGTTCCGCGGGCACACCCGCCCACGCCGTCTTGAGCTCGTTGCTGTAGCAAACGACTCCGCCAAGGAAATAGGAGGAGCTACCCGCGATGCTTGTCAAGCGCTGTGCCAGCAGGCCGCCCGTGCAACTTTCTGCTGCTGCGATCGTAGCGTTGTGCATCGTCAATTCCGCTGCGATTACTTCTTCGAGAGGCGAACCATCTTGGCTGAAGATGCGGTCTGTAAGAGCGATCTCGAAACCGCTTACGATTTCGTCCAAAGCCTTTTTGGCATGTTCCGCGTCGTCCGTCCAGATGCGCAGATGGACTTGCGTCTCGCCAGGCGCCGCGAGGACGGTGGTGTTCACCTCGGGAAAGCGCATGTAGATGCCCATGATGCGCTGCTCGACATGCGATTCGCCCAGGCCCGTGACGCGAATCTCGCGGTGGAACATGCGCACACTGGAAGCGCGGCGCTCCAGCCGTGGTAGAACTTGTTCGCGAAATAGCGGCTTCAACTCGCGTGGCGGGCCGGGGAGCAGCACGATGAAGTGTCCGCCGTCTTCCAGCCACAAGCCGGGAGCAGTTCCGCGCGGATTCTCCAGAATTTCCGCGCCTTCAGGAACCATCGCCTGTCGTACGTTGACCTCCGGCATCTCGCGATTCAAAGCACGGAAGCGGCCTTCAATATAACGAAGAATGTCGTCGTTACGACGAAGCTTGCGATTGAGCAGGTCAGCGACGGTCTCGCGCGTAAGATCGTCTTCGGTTGGGCCAAGTCCGCCCGACGAAATGATCAGCGGCACGCGATTCAGCGCGTCGCGAAACGCCTCGCTCAGCAGATCGCGGTTGTCACCGACGATCGTCTTTCGCACGACCTCGATGCCAATTTTGTTCAGCTCCTCGGTCAAGAAGAGCGAATTAGTATCAAGCCGGTCCGGCGTGAGCAGCTCCGAACCCACTGCGATGATCTCCGCTTTCATCTTTTCGATTATCCCAGAAGCGGCAGGCCGCGGACTTCCCAATCAAGTGTGAAAAGAGCACCGGTGGTGGCGAGAATGGCGCGGCCGGACGGTTGCAGCGCCATGCCGACAAGTCCAGAGCCGCTGAGGACCACCTCGGCATGGGCCTGAGGCGTGATGCGAATGATCCCGCGACGGCCGCCGTACGAGGCCGCGACGTAGAGATTGTTGTCGCGGTCAAAGGCCAATCCCTGTGGACGGCCAAGGCCGCGAAAAAACGTAGTGACATCGCCGCCTTGTGTAATGCGGTAGACGCGGTCGTAGCTGGAGGTCGTCGGCCCCGTGACATAGAGATCACCGTTGGGATGAAACGCGAGATGATAGGCGGCGAGCGACGGCTCGATCGTCGCAAACACAAAAATCTCGCGGCTTACACTGATTTTGAAAATCGTTCCGCTGCGGTCGCCCACGTACAGATTGTCGGCGCGATCGAACGCGATGCCCGTGGCGGTGCCCATGCCTTCGATCCACTGCTCGGCGCGGCCCTCCGGTGTGATCCGGTGAATCGTGCCGTCGTTGCGGCACGCAACGAAAAGATTCCCCGCGCGATCCAGCGCGAGGCCGCTGGGATTCAAAAGCGAAGTGACATAAGGCTTCACGCTGTAATTCGCCGTAATCTTATAGAGCGAAACGGGGACGCGCTGCCCACGATTGCCAGAAAATGTGACGTAAGTGTTGCCGTAGGAATCGACAGCAGGGTTGGCGATGGGGTGCAAATTGTCAGCGATCTGCACGCCAATCGAGACGGGATGCGGCTGGCTTTCGTTGGCCGCGCTGCAAATACTCACGACTCCGCCGCTCGCGCCTTCCGGGACCCGCGCAATCAGACGATTTTCGCTGGCCAGCGCCAGGCTGGCTTCCGCTTCTCCGAAACGTACCACGGGGCGCGGTTGGGAGCGCGAAACGAATCCGCTGCCATGAATGACAATTTCGCCGCCGGGAATGGCAGCGGAAGGCGCGACTCTATCGATCCGGGGGATGCCGTTCTTTTCTGTCGAAGACCCAAAACCGAATTTCATAACTAGCCAAGCAAACCAAAATGTAGCGCTGCTCGCAACAGGATAGCAGCGTAGATGCCCGCCATCCAATCATCCGCCATGATGCCCCAGCCGCGCGGAAGCTTTTCGAGTTGCCGCACCGGAAAAGGCTTCCAAATATCGAACAGGCGAAAGAGCAGGAATCCCAGCAGCAGATA
>JBARCY010000110.1:0-16577 GCA_049794595.1 Candidatus Acidiferrum sp. | reverse complement strand
CTCCTCGCGCGCGCCCGGGCGCAGCCTGGCCATCCAGATCCGCCAAGCTCTGCTGCTCGGTCTTGCCTACAACCTCTACCGCCTCAGGCCCACCCCACGCCTGTAGGATGTCAACAGAGCCATCAGCGGTTACAGACCGTCCGTATGCGCTGATTCTAAAGGAGTTAAGAAGGCGACGAAAAACAAAAACGCCAGCTGGAAGCTGGCGGCACGACATGCTAGGCACAAAGTTAACTAGCTGTAAGTATACACGAAGATTCATTTTTTGCAAGGGAAAAATGAGGACTTGCGCGGTCGGGGGTTGATTCCGAGTTAAGAGCGGGTGCCAACCATCTCGACTTGAGACGCCAGATGCGCGCCCCCGTGACGGGCGACAGTTGCGCGAAGCGGCGACGTAGTATAAGTGTGGGTGTCTTGCGACAGGTAAACTGCGGGAGGTTTTGTGGCAGAAGACCGGCTGACAGGTTCGGACAAGCGCGCGCTGGTGCTGTGGGTGGTGCTGGGGATCGTGGGCGCGTTGTTTGCGCATAGGTATTTTTTCCGGGCGTTTCCGGAAGCGTCGGTGGACTTCAAGGTTTCGCGGAATGAGGCGTTGGCGCGAGCGCGGTCGTTTGTTGGCGGGCTGGGCGAGAACGTTAGCGGGTACCAGTCGGCGATTGTTTTTGATGTGGACGACAACGCGAAGACGTATCTGGAGCGCGAGGTCGGGTTGCAGCAAGCGAACCGGCTGATGTCCAGTGAGCTGAACATCTGGTATTGGGACGTGCGGTTTTTCCGGCCGGGTCAGGAAGAAGAATTTCTGGTGCGGGTCAGTCCGGGCGGGGAGATTGTCGGCTACGAGCACAAAATTCCGGAGGCGCAGGCGGGAGCTTCGCTGGAACACGCCGCTGCGGAAACTGCGGCGCGGGATTTCTTGCGCGGCAAAATGGGCGCGGACTTGAGCAAGTGGGACTTTCTTTCCGAAGAGGCCAACTCCAGCAAAAAACCGAATCGGCTCGACTGGTCGTTTACCTGGGAGAAGCACGGCTTCAAGGCGAAAGATGCACCCTACCGGCTGCGCGTCACTCTGCAGGGCGACCATGCCGGGAGCTCGCAAGAATTCCTGCAAGTGCCGGAGAGCTGGGAACGCAGCTACGAGCATTTGCGCTCGACGAATATTTTCTACAACCAGGTGGCCATCATTCCGTATTTGCTGCTGATGGGCTCGGCGCTGTGGCTGGGAATTTTGCTGACGAAACGCGGAGAAACGGGCTGGAGCTTAGCCATCAGGCTGGGCATCGTGGTTGCCATTTTGCTGACATTCATGCAGCTGAACAATTGGCCGCTGGATCGCATGGGTTACGACACCAATTCGGCTTACGGAAGCTTTGTGTTTGAGGAAATCGCGAAGGCGCTCCTATTTGGGATCGCTTCGGCGCTGACGATTTCGCTGATTCTTCCTGGAGCCGAGCCGCTGTACCGCGCATCGCAGCCGGAAAGATTGCGGCTTGGGAAATTGCTCACGCTGCGCGGACTGCGCTCGAAGGAATTTTTCTCCGCGGCTACCGTGGGATTGTCGCTGGCGGCGGCGCATATCGGGTTCATTGTGGCGTTTTATATCGTGGCGGGGCATTTCGGGGCGTGGGCGCCGCAGGATTTGAATTACGAAAATTCCGTGAACACGATGTTCCCGTGGATTTCGGGCGTGGCGATCGGGTTGTTGGCGGCGACGAGCGAGGAATTTCTGTTTCGGCTGTTTGCGATTCCCTTTTTAAAGCGGCTGACGGGATCGAGCATTGTTGCGGTGATTGTGCCCGCGTTTTGCTGGAGTTTTTTGCACTCCGCGTATCCGAATGAGCCGCCGTACATTCGCGGATTGGAAGTCGGGCTGATCGGAATCGTCGCGGGGATCGTGATGCTGCGCTGGGGCATCATGGCGACGCTGATTTGGCATTACACGGTGGACGCTTCGTTGGTCGGGCTGTTGCTGGTGCGTTCGAACAGTTTGTACTTCAAGATCTCCGGAGTCATCGTGGGCGCGGCGGCGCTCGCTCCGCTGATTTTTGCGGGCGTTTCTTACTTGTCTCGCGGGCGATTCGAGACGAATGAAGATCTGCTGAACAGCGCGGAACCGATTGGGGAAATCAGCTTTGCGGCGGCTCCGGCGGAGCCGAGCACGGCGGCGGCCGCACGGCGTTATGACGCGTTGACGCCCGCCACGATGATTTTTCTGGCGGTTTCCCTGGTTATCGGCGGCGTGGCGGCATGGCGCCTCAAAACTCCATCCCTTGGCGATTATCTGAAGCTATCCGTGGATGCGAAGACCGTCCGCTCGCGCGCGGACGAAATACTTCAAAAGCGCGGCCTCGATCCCAACGCGTATCATCGCGCGACGATTTTCGTGGACACGACGGATCCTCTTGCCAATGAATTTCTGCGGCGGCGGATTGGAATCGCAGGATTGAATGCGATCTACGCGAACGAAGTGCCGGGTGCGCTCTGGCGCGTGCGGTATTTCAAGGATAGCCAAGCGGAGGAATACGCGGTCATTCTCAAACCGGATGGCTCGATGCATTCAGTGCATCACACGCTTGCAGAGGATGCGCCGGGAGCGACGTTGAGCAAAGACGAAGCCGTTGCGCTGGCCGAACAGTATTTGCGCGAAAAGAAAAAGCTGGATTTGAGCGGCTGGACGCTGGTCGATTCGAGTTCCAACAAGCGACCGCACCGCACGGATCATTCGCTCACCTGGCAGCAAAATACGGCGCTCGACGACGCGCACGCCGCGACGGCGGATTCCGCCAATCACGCGCATGCTCGAATCGATGTGGACATCCTCGGCAATGAGCCCGCCAACTATCGTACGTACATAAAAATTCCGGATGAATGGCGCCGCAAACAGGAAGAACTGACGCTCTTCCGCACGATTTATGTTTTCGCGATTCCGATTTTCCTTTTTGGCGGATTGGGAATAACGGCGATTGTCTTCTTCTTCAAGAATTTGCGCTCGGAGGCGATGCGTGCGGTTCCCTGGAGACGATTGTTGTTCTGGTCCGCCTGGGGACTGATTGCATATGCGCTGATCGTGGGATTCGGAGACCGCGTGCAATTTTTTCTGAATACGTATCAGACGGCGATTCCTTTCAAGACGATGATGGGTGGCGTGACGATTGCCGTTCTTCTGGGAGCATTCTTCTATTCCGGTGGTCTCGCGCTGCTTTTCGGGGTCGCGTCGTACTTCAGCAACCGCGCGTTTGGGGAGGAACAGCTTCCCGTCGGAGCAGGGATGCCGGCACAGTATTACCGCGATGCGTTGTGGATCGGCGTGTGCGGGACGGCGGGGTTTCTGGGGCTCAGGAGCGCTATCGAATTTATTTCGCAGCACTGGCCGACATGGCACCGCAGCTTCCCGTCATCGTTCGGGAATAACTTCGATGATCTTCTCCCTTCGGCGGCCGTCTTTGGACACGCGCTGATCAGCAGCCTTTTGCTTGCCGGAATGATTGCTTTCCTCGCGGCGTTTGTCGCGGGCGTGGTAAGAGCGAGGTGGCTGCGATTTTTGCTGTTCCTGCTCGGCACACTGTCACTGGCTGGGAGCGGCTGGGGAAACGCGGCGGATTTTGCAAAACAGTTTGTTGCCGCGGCGATTTTGCTGGCGGTGATTGTCTTCGCCGTTCGGCGAATTATCCGGTTCAACGTGCTGGGGTATCTGTTGATTGCGGCTTGCGTCTCGCTGCTCGGTGCTGCGGCGCAATTGCTTGGTCAACCGGACGCGTTCTACCGCACGAACGGGTACGCCGCCCTCCTGTTAATGATGCTGCTGTTGGCGTGGCCGCTGTCGGTGTGGCGAATGCGAGCGTCTGCGGGCAGTTAGAGGGCGGTTCGAGGCATAAGTAGCAAGCCACCCAACGGACAGCGCCGGGCAACCTCTGCCCGACTGTGGAAATCCGAAACAAACAGGCTACGAGGTTCGTTCTCTAAGTGGGAAGTGGATGCTCACCCAAGGGTGTTGGGGCACGTCCAAATTGGGTGGTCGCGTACTGTTCGGTGTATGGCGGAGTGACGGGGTTCGTCCTAAGGTCTTTGTTCATAAGCAGCAACGCCGGCGCACGCGAAAAGAAAGCGAAATATGCCGCTTCCAAGATGGGCTCTAGCTTTGGCGAATAATGCAGGCCTGGCAGGTGGTACCGGCACCTCTCTGGCCGCGGTGAACTCTTTGCCCAACCTAAATGAGCGCACCCTTGTAGCGGAAGCGCAAGCCGGGAATCGCGCGGCCTTTGAAGAACTGGTGCGCCGCTTTGACCGCGACGTGCTGCGGCTGGCGCTGAATCTGATGAAGCGTCCGGAAGACGCGCGGGACGTTTATCAGGAAGCTTTCCTCAAGGTGTACCGCAATCTTCATCGCTTTCGTTTCGAGTGCAGCTTTTACACCTGGCTTTACCGGATCGTCACCAACGTTTGCCTCGATCATCTGCGGCGGCGCCAAGCGAGGCCCGAAGATCAAGCGCCGGAATCCAACTCAGCCCATCATGAGGATGGGATCACGGATTTCTTCGAGCGCCAGCGCGAACACCGGCCCACACTCGATCCCGAGCGGCAGCTTTTTGGCAAAGAGATTCAAGCGCGTATCGCCACGGCGATGGAGAGACTTTCACCACGTGAGCGAATTGTTTTTGAGTTGAAGCACTATCAGGGACTAAAATTGCGCGCGATCGGCGACGCTTTAGGGACGACGGAAGAAACCGTGAAGAATTCATTGTTTCGCGCGACGCGCAAATTGCGCAGCCAACTGGGAGGCTTGCGATGAGCACGCCTCGAGAGTTCGAGTGCAAAGAAGTTGCGGGGCTGTTGGTTTTTTATTCCTGCGGCGAAACGAACGAACGAGAAAACGCTTCGATTGAAACGCACCTTGCCGCTTGCGCAACGTGCGCAGCGCAGCTTGCCGAGGAACGCTCGCTGCACGAATCCTTGATGGAGGCGCTGCAGGCTTCCGAGCAGATCGATACGGGCGGGATTCTTCTTTCGCAGTGCCGCAGCGAACTTGCCGAGGCGCTGGATGATTTGTCCGCGCCGGCGGTGCAGGAACGCTGGCGGCTGTTTGGCTGGTTGCGGCGATGGATGGCTTTGCGGCCGGTGTTAAGCGCGTCGTTCTTGTTGCTGATCGGCGCAGCGCTCGGGACGCAACTCTTGCCGTGGGTTTCCGCGCGGCTCGAACCTGCTTCGAACGGACAGACCGTGAATGTTTCGCCGGCGGCAAAATTCACACAGGAGCAGCTCTCGAAGATGGCCGTTGCGGGCATCAATTTGGCGCCGACACCGGGCGGCGCGCCGGGAACGGTGCAGGTGCAAGTGCGGACGGAAGAACCTCTGGTGCTTTCCGGGAGCGTGGACGACCCCGACCTTAGGCAAGTTCTGACCTACGTGGTAGAAAACGGCGAGCAGACGGATCCCGGAGTGCGGCTGGATTGCCTGGAAGCGCTGCGGGCGCGTGCGAGCGATTTGGATGTGCGGCGTGCACTGCTCTTTGCGGCGCGCAAAGATCAGAATCCGGCGGTGAGGATGAAGGCGCTGGAAGCTTTACAGGACACGGTCAAGGACAAGAGCGTGCGCGAAACGCTGCTCGATACGCTGGAGCACGATGCGAACCCCGGGGTGCGCGTGGAAGCCGTCAACTTGCTGGTACGCTCGCTGGAATTGGACGCACAGGAAGCTGCGCCAGCTGCTGACCCTGCCGTTGCACCGGAAGGCATCGACCGTTCCCTCGATCCCGCGATGGAGCATGTGGTGCGCACTCTTGAAGACCTTCAACGCAACGATCCCAACCGCTACGTTCGCTTGCGGAGCGCCGCGGCATTGCGGCAGCTCGGGCCGCCTGAAGTTCAGCGGGAAGTTCAGTAGCTAGGACAAAGATTCCGCATAGAGATGAGCACGATTACGATTCTCAAGCCTATTGGCGTTAGCGGCCCGATCGAAAGAGCTTCTCGCTTTACGCTCGCGCTTTTTTTCTCGGTAGCATTTTTGCCGGGCTTGGTTTTTGGCGCGGGGGCGATCGATCCACCTCCCGTTACGCCGCCGGTTCCCGGCGATCCGGCACCGCGCGTGGCGATGGACCGTTCGGGAGTGGTCCCGACTCAGGACGGCCTAACGCTGCATCTGACGACGGACCTGGGCTCGGTGCGTGTTGTCGCGCTAGAGCCGGGAGCGGCGCCGGTGGTTCGATACAGCGTGCATATCGAGACCGATGCTCGCGTGCCGCTAGCGCAGATTCTGCTGGAGCGTTATTCGCTGACGGCAAAGGCGACCACCACCGGGGTGGAAATTGTCGGGACGTCTCCTTCGCAGGCCGGCCGCGGCGGAGCGAACGCGCAATTCTATGTGCAGTTTGAGATCTCCGTTCCGGCAACCTACAGCTTGGACGTCAACACGGGCGTGGGCGACATCGTTACGCAGGATATCGGCGGGACCGCGAGTCTGATCACACAGGGCGGAAATATTCGCACGGGGCGCATCGGCTACATCGGATGGCGTCATGCATCACAGGCGCACCCTACGGCCAAGTTGTCTACGGAGGGCGGACACATTCAAGTGCAGGACGTGGCGGGCGATTTGGATGCGTTTACCGCGGGCGGACACATCGTTGCAGGAAATATTACGGGAGACGCGGTGTTGCGCAGCGGCGGCGGACACATCCGTGCGGGGGAAATTGGCGGCCGCGCGCGGCTGGAGACTGATGGCGGGAACATTACATTGAAGCAGGCGGGAAATTTCGTGAGCGTGCGCACAGGCGGCGGGCAGATCGATTTCGGCGAAGTGCGCGGATCGGTGCGGGCGCAAACGGGCGGCGGCGGCATTCGAATCATCACGGTGTCCGGGCCGATGGAAGTGGAATCGAACGGCGGCAGCATTTGCCTGACGCGCGTGGCGGGCGCGGTGCAAGCGGCGACGGGGGGCGGCAACATCCAGGCGTGGATCAATCCGGATGCGGGCTCGCCGGGAGCAAGGGTCGGCCTTCCGGGGCCTTCGCAACTTTCTTCCGGCGCCGGAGACATCGTCGTTTTCTTACCGAGGAATCTTGCGGCGAACATCGATGCCATGGTTGAAAATGGCGGCATCAGCCGAATTGATGCCGACCCGGGGCTTCTCTTGAACATTCAGACGCTCGGCAATCGCAGCTCCGGGCCGGTGCGGGCGATGGGCGTGCTGAACGGCGGAGGCGAAGTCCTGAAGCTGCGCTCGACCGTGGGCAGAATCCGGCTGCAGTATCTTGATGCGGATACGGGACTGCGCGATTCGCTGATTCGGGAACAGCGCGAGCGGATCAATCGATGGCATGATCCGGATTTCTTGCCGGTTAATTCTTTGGAACCCGCGCCGCCTGTTGCGGAGCCGCCGCCTTTCGACGAAAAGAGCGACTGGCTGGAAGGCTGGATGGACAAGCTGGAGATTGCGCTGCTTGGCGGATTACGGGAAGACTCCGACGATCTCTTTAAGCGGCTGGTCTTCTCGCCTCCTCCCGTTTATCCGGACCTTGCGCGGCGCGCGAGCATCGAGGGGGTCGTGAAGTTGCAAGTAAAGGTGAAGACAGATGGAAGCATCGAAGTGCAAAAGGTTCTAGAGGGCGAGCCGGTTCTGGCGGACGCGGCGATAGAAGCGGTGAAGAAGTGGCGCGCCACTCCGGCGTCGATCAACGGGACACGCGTCGAAACCATTTCGACGATTTCGTTTAATTTTTTGTTGCACCGCTGACGGCGCGCGCTGGCAGTGGGCAAGGACGGACAAATTTTATTTTGGAAGAGTCCCGGATTCCTCGTCCGCTTGAAGAAAACGAGCAGCGACTGTTGCTCGGGAGATGTGCTCGAAGGGGGAAGAACATGATGCTGCGTCCTGGATTGCGCTCGACGGTGCTGACTATCCTTGTCCTGACGGCGGCTTCGGCCGCGCCTTGCTTCGCGGGAAGTAAAGATTTCCATCAACTCTATCCACTGCAACGGGGTGGCTCTTTTGAGCTGCAAAACGTCAATGGCCCGGTCCAAGTGGAAGGCTGGGACCGCGACGTGATTGAAATTGATGCCGTGAAAATCGCCAAGGAAAAGGAGTCGGATCTCGATCGCGTGTCGATCGACGTCGACGCCAAGCCGAACGACGTGTCGGTCGTCACGCGCTACCCGCAAAATGAAGGTGTGGAAGTCGCTGTGGAATACACCGTGCGCGTTCCGCATGGCGCGCGCGTTGAACATATCGGCACGGTGAATGGCACGCTGAAAGTTGCGGGTGTCGATGCGGTGGAAGATTTGCATACGGTAAACGGAAACATCGAAGTCTACGAGGGCGGCGGAAGCCTCCACGCGCGGACGACGAACGGCAACGTGCACCTCGAGCTGTCGCATTTCCTGGATGCAAAAGGTCTGGCGGCGGAGACGACGAACGGCTCCGTCCTTCTGGCCGTGCCGCAGAATACACAGGCCAATCTGGAAGCGCGCTCCTTGAACGGCAATTTTTATTCGGAGCTGCCGTTTTCACAGGAAGCCACGATGCTTCCTCGCGAGATGCGCGGAAAATTTGGCAAGGGCGGAGCGCCAATCCGGCTGAATACAGTCAACGGCGGAATCCAAATTGTGATTTTGCGGTCGACGGTTTGAGGAGAGCTGCGTCTAAGAGAAGCAGGAGGACGGAAAAATCATGAACAAACGAAATTTGTTTTTAGGCGGCGGGTCGCTGACGCTCGGGATTACCCTTGCTTTAGTTGCAATGCCTGGCGCGTCCGTGGCCGCGCAGGACTCAACGGATGCAAAGATGGCGCAGATGGAGAAACGAATCGAAGAGCTGCAGGCACGATTGGCGGAGCGGCTCGCGGGCGAGCAGGAAAGAATGGCAGAGCTTGCGCAGGATCGCGCGGTCCAAGCGTCGATGAGGTTTGCCGATCAGGTAGCGCAAGAACAAGAGCAGGAAGGACGCCGGCAGGGGCAGATCGAAACCGCCCCGGAACCGGACGGGCCTGACACGATGGTGTTTCTCGGCGATGAGGGCGCAAGCTGGCTAGGCGTTGAATCGCAGGATGTGACCGCGGATACCGTAAAGCAACTGAAGTTGCCCGCGGAACGCGGTGTCTTGCTTGGCCACATCGTGCCGGACAGCCCCGCCGCCAAGGCGGGCCTGAAAGACAACGACGTGCTCACGGAAATCAATGGGCAGCGCGTGGAAGGCGAGGCGCAGTTCCGCCGGATGATTCACGAAATTCCCGCAGGCCGTACCGCGCAGTTCACGGTGTGGCGCGACGGGCGCGCGCAAACGATTGAAGTTACGCTGGGCAAGTCCGAGGAACGCGGCAACAGGTGGTTCAGGACCGCTCCGCGTGCATTTTCTTTCCAGCTTCCGCGAGTCGAAATTCCGGATGTGCCGGAAGCGCCTGAAGCACCGGGCACGGACTGGGGTGGCTTTGGCGTGCTTGCCGGCGGAGGGCCTCGTCTGGGAATCGATGCGGAAGACCTTAGCGGACAGCTCGGCGTTTATTTTGGCGCGCCGGACGGCGAAGGCGTGCTCGTCCGCAGCGTGAACTCCGGCTCCATGGCGGAAAAAGCCGGCGTGAAGAGCGGTGACGTGATCACCTCGCTCGACGGCGACCGCATTCGCTCCGTCGGCGATTTGCGCGAGAAACTGGCCGACAAACGAGAAGCCAAGACGGTAAAGCTCGGCGTGCTGCGCAATAAGAGGGAGACATCGCTCACCGTGGAAATGCCACCACAGCCAGCAAAGAGTTCGCGCATTGTTTCGCGCCGCACCAATATCTAAACTAATTGATCAAAAGCGGGCTCGGACAAATTGTCCGGGCCCACTTTCTTTTTGAGCGGCGATACTACGAGCTGCATTTCAGCTGGTTCGCGTCAGATCAGGGCTTCTCGGCGCGGCCGTACTTGCGCGCAAGACGAAACGGCCGGCCCACAGCTTCCAAGAAACTGTGGCGCTTATTTTCCGCGCCGTCGGCCCAGTCTTCTTCTGTTGGCGAAAAAGAGAGTCGAAGCAGATAGGCCGGGCTGGAAATAAATCCGCCGCGCATGCGCATCCGGAACATCGCTCGCCCGAAAATTCCCGGCGGCGCGGAACCTGCGGCGGGAAGCCATCCCATGATCTCTTTGGCAAGTCTTATGACCGCCGGGTCCGATCGGACAAACGCCGTGATATTTTCCGGTAGCAACGCGCCGAGCACCTCCGCGGCCAATTGCAGTCCCACGTATACCATGCGTTGAGCGCGGACTTCTTCGGCGGCCTGCTTGACGCAATCCCAATCGAGCTCCTGCCTCGCTACGAAAGCCGCCACGTCCGCGATGTAACTCAGCCGCTCCCAAAAATGTTTTCCGCCGTGAATGCAAATCAGGATGAGTTCGTCTTCGGGGGAAAGCGCGGGAATTTCGCGCGCGTCGATTCCCACGCGGGTCTGCCGCTCGAAAAGTTTTTCCAAAGGCAGAGGCCGAGGATGATAGCGAAACGTTCGCTCCGTGTGAAATTCGACCAGCAGCTTCGTATCGGCCTGCCGGAACGCATACTCGCCCGGCGCTTTATTTGCCCGAATCACGGCTTGCGAGACGCGCGGCTCGTATCCGAGGCCGATCATCAATTCGGTGGCGCGCAAAATGTCCTTGTCGCGCACGATCAAATCGAGGTCGCCATACTGGCGCGCGCCCGGGTCGCCGTGGCAACGCACCGCAAGTACTGGTCCTTTTATCACCAGCGCCCCGAGGTCCGCGGCGGCAAAGCGCTCGAACAGCCGGAACATCTCCGCGGTCAGGTGCAGCGTGAAGAGCGCCTGCGAGCGCTGGCGCTCGCGCCATGCTTGCGAAACTTCCGCAGGTACGGCTGTTTTACCGCACTCCCGAAGCCGGAGCGCCACAAGTCCGAGCAGACCGTGCTCTTCGGCAAGCTCAGAAAGAACATTCCAGTCCACCGGCTCGCGGAGCATTTTGTCCAGACGTGGATGGTCCGGCATCGTGCGCGCGCATTCGACAAGCAACGCCCATTCCTTGCTAGAAGTCGCTGCCTCGTTAGCGGGTTTCTCCGTCAGGTGGGCCTCCGTGGCTATTCTACGCCGCGGCATGTCTGTCTGTGTCGGTCACTTTGGCGTGGAAGGCAGTCGCTCGCGCTAAGCGAGATCCGCTGACAGAGCCATCGTTTGTGTCTTACGGAGGTCCACGTTTTGCGGGAAAGATCAGTTTGCACGAATCAGGCGGAGCCTGCTGATGCCGCTGCGGCCATCGCGGGCGCATTTTGAATCTGCACCAGCCGCCCCTGCGCCAACCCCGCAGCGGCAGATTTCTTCGCCATCAAATTGACGGATGGAATACCCGTCCGCGCGAAGGATTTTTCGCAATCCTGCGTCGAAGGTCCACGCATATTCCCTTCCAGAAAAGCCAACCCCGGGCAGCGTGTGCACGTTCCGCCGTGCGCGCACTTGGAGCAAGACGGCATGTCGCGCAAAGTGATCGACCGCACCTCATTGAGCTGCGGCGAATCACGCCAAATGTCCACGAACTTCATCTGCCGCACGTTGCCACTCGGCAAAGGAAACTGCACGCACGGGTAAACGTCTCCGTACGGAGAAACATAGCAGGCGGTATGCCCAGCGCTGCAGGGCAGCATGTCCAGCGCGTCATCGTCTGGCCCAGGGGGAGGCGCGCAAAACTCCTCAACGTTTCCACCGATTAGCGCCTCGTTCCGAAAAACTTCCCGGAGCGCGGCCTCATCGACATTCAAGCTAAGAATGGATCGGTCTCCATCCATCATCGGCGTAATCGTCGGATCGAGAATAAATTGCGCTCCGAGTTCAGCGGCCAACGCCCGCACGCCTTCATAATCCCGCGCGTTGCGCAGCATCAGCACATTGGCCATGACCACGTGTATGCCGTGCGCCCGCAGCCGGCGAACAGCTTCGATGGATTGTGCAAGCGAACCGGGCAGCTTCGTGATGGCGTCATGAACGGCGGGAATGTGCGAGTAAATACTGATCTGCACGGACTCCACGCCCAGGGCTTTTATGCGATCCGCTTCTTTCTGACGAATCAGAATGCCGTTGGTCTTCAGTTTTATGCAAAAGGTACGCTCGCGCGCGTACTCGAGAATCTCAAAAAAATCCCTGCGCATCAAAATTTCGCCGCCGCTGATCGTTAGATAAAAAACGCCAGCCGCTGCCATCTGATCGAGAAGCTCCTTAATTTCCGCGGTGGTCATCTCGCCGTGATCGTGATGGTCCAGATAGCAGTGAATGCAGCGCTCGTTGCAGCGATAGGTCAGGTCCAGTTGCACGCTCAGCGGAATGCGCAGCTTGAGCGCCTTGCGGGCCATCTCTTCGACGAGCATGCTCATCGGGCCGCCTGCGCAAAAACTCGTGGTGGCGTGCTCGGCTGGTCGGATACGAGCAGCACGCCGTGGCCTGCCAATTCCTTCACCACGTGCTCGGCATCTTTCATCGCCACGACGAAATCGACATCGAACTCCGAGCAAATCCGCTCCGCAACAATCTCATCGAGGGGCGTTGCGCCGTCCGCGGCGTTGAAGATTACCGAAGCCACTTCGTTCAACGTGAATAGCGTGGAATCCGGCGCCACCATGATCATCATTTCGTCTCCGAGCATCCGCGCCGCAATCTTCGAAGCCTTCGCCACATAGCATTTTTCGCTCATGCGATCATCTCCCACACGCTGGCGTCCGGAACGAAAGTCAGCCGCCGCACCGGCACTCGGCAAACAAAGTCGCACGCCGCATCGAAAACGGACTGCACCATCTCAGGCTCGCGTGCAAAAAACAGAACATTCCCGAGCAAAGCGCGGCCCGCCTCCGCAATCGCTACGGGCTCGATCTTGTTCTCGCTCCCCTTTGCCAGAAGATAAAGTCCTGCGAGCGGCGCGCGCATGTTTTCGCCAAGTCGTCCCAAATCCCCGGCGAACGGCGTTCCGTATGCATAGTAGCCGTCTTCTTGCCGACTCACGTACGAAATCTCGTCGGTCAGCAGGGTCACGTCGTCCGGCGCCAACCTTGCGATTGTGGTTTTCCCCGCGCCCGAAACTCCCGCAAACAAAAATGCGCGCCCGTTGCGCACCGCGCTCGAGGCGTGCACCAGAAAGCCACCCTGCTCCGCGAGCACAAGCGTGTGCACGATGCGCAGCAGCGAGTTCAACGAGTACGGGTTGGCGCTCTGCCGGATGGTTCCCCGCGCTTCGCTTGGATTCCAGTTGGCCTGGAAGTCCCCGCGTCCCATCATCCATCGCCCTGATTCCCTCTCGACGCGCAAATCTCCGTGACCCAACATGCTCTCCGCCGCAGCCAGCTCGACGTCGAAATGAATCTGCGCGCTCGTCCCGATGCTCATGAAGCCCGCGTAACGCTCTCGCAGCATCTCGATGAACGGCGCATCGGCCGTAGCCAGGCGGATCGGCAATCCCCCTATCTCGATGACCACGCCCGCGTCAGTCCCTACATTTACTGCACTCATCAGACCCGTCACATATTTCCCTTGGATAAAAGTACGCTCCACAACTGAGTGGCTCGCAGAAAAAGATACGTTGCGTGCTCGGAGCGCCGCAGGATCGGACAAAGCGCCCGCTCCGCCAGATTTGAAAACGCGCGCACGCTCACGCGCCGGTTCTTTCGTTCAATGCGGGCAACCCGGCCCAGCAAGTCGGCGGGTAGAATCGGCGCATCGTCCCGCAGCAGTCGGTCCCCGCGCGTAACCAAACGCGTTTCGCCCGAGCTACACGCCGTTCGAACGACTCGGTGGACGACAAGCGTGTGCTCTTTCGCATACACCACAAGATCTCCCAGCGCAATTTCGTGCGAATTCAGAGGCTGGATGGTGAGCATGTCGCCGGGCTGAATCGTAGGCAGCATGCTGGTTCCCACGGCGGGCAAACGCAGGCTGCCGTGCAAGCGAAGTGATTCGGCTAGAAGCGGGTACGCGTCCCTACTTGAGATTTGACTCAAGCCTTTCATCGCACATTGTCCCGGGGGCTAGGAACTCTTCGATGCTGGATCGCCAATCCTCTGCCGTCGTTCAAAACACGCGGACGCGCACTCTCGCTCGTACTGGCCACTTCTCTTGCCGGTTCGCTTTTGAGTGCGCTTGCCGCATCCACGAATTCGGTTCTCCCAAAAGCAGCTCTACGAGACTTTCCGGTTTGTGCGGCACTGATTCTGCGTTGCATGGACCTTACCGCAGGCAAGAGCCGAAACCTCGAACACTTTCTCCGATCGGAAGGCCGGCGTCAGATAAGGTTTCTTGACGCCAGCTTTATTCGGCTTGCTCGATGACTCTTTGTTGTTTGTGTCCGTCATTTCGCGTTGTCCCCGATGATCATGTCATTGCAAGGCTGACTGGGTCAATTTGACTGCGCACCCGACCACGGCAGTGGTATTGCAACTCGGCAATCCCGGCCCAACTCCCGTCGAATTCCTGCTCAACGAGAAGTAGATGCTCGAGGCCTGCGCGGACGTGGATACATTGTCCGGGACGATCCCGCTCGTGGCACCCGCTGCGAGCCCCGGCAAAGTCGCTGTGTTAGAGACGGCCGCAGGTGGCCAAGCAGGCTCGCCTGCCACATTGATGGATATGAGGCAGCCCGTGGCGGTACCCGAGCACGGTCCTACTAACGGGGTTCCAGCGGTATCGTTCGAGCTGTTGCCAACGCTGAAGAAGATCCAGTCGTCTGTCGAGGTCGGAGTGCCGTTGACGAACTCGGTCATCGGAGAGCACGCTCTGTTGTTCGCGGTTACCAAGCCCGTGAGGGGCGTGCCTACGCTTGTCAGTACCGCCGTAGCCGGCGCGAAGCTGAGTTGATAGATGGCCGGCCTGTTGTTGAAGGCTGGATCTTTTCCGCATACATACATGTGTCCGGCGATACTGGGGATCGCGCTGTCGTAGTAGGCGTTGTCAAACGCGCCCGAGTAGAGAATAGCGTCAGCGGCGGTACCGGCTGCAGCGCCGCCGATCTTGAAGGAAACTACCGAGGTCGTAAAGTCCGTGGTCGCCTGCAAGATGGTCCCATGGTTTCCCGTGTCTGTACCGTTCACGGCGTAAACCATTCCCGTGCTTCCGTCTACAAGCGGCGAATCCACGATCGCACCACCGGTTCCCACTTGCAGAGTTGTTGCATTGAGACACGGAGCAGGAGTGCAAGAGCCTACCGAACTTCCTACCTCTCTGATGAAGCTCAGAAGCCCTGTGCTGTCGCCGACGTAGATGTTCCCGGATACGCTATCGTAAACCGGGCTGGTAAGCGTGGTTCCTGCGTTCACCGTAATCGGCCAGCCCGTCGTAACTTCGGTCAGCACCGAATTGTCACCAAACACGCCTGTGAACTTATGCACGTTGCCGTCGATATCGCCCACGTAGAGTGTGTCCGTCACGTAATTATAGAAGGGCGAGGAGTTGGTGTCGTTGAATCCTCCGCTGAAAGCGAGACTGCTGATGCAGGAATTCCCCGCGGTGCAATCGGCGCTCCACACGTCGCCCGAGGTCACGGTGATGTCCGGCGCGACAGGATAGCCCGCGCCCGTTCCTTCTCCGGCCTTCCATTGCAGGACATGGAGAATTGCGCCAGTCGCGGCAGACTCTACATACGCCACTTTCGTGCCGTCCTCGGAAAGAACCACAGACGTCGAGGCCGTTCCGGTCCCAGTGAAATAAGACCAATAGACCGATGGCCCATTCTGGTTACACAAACCGCCAACGCTGCCCTGCGTCGAATAGAGATTGTTGAAAGCAACGATGCTGGCTGTGCCCGTTCCCCCGGCGAGCGTAGTCCCTGCCCACGTGAAACCACCCAAACCCTCGGCGAGCTTAACGAGGTCCCCCTCTGCTCCGTCCGTTAACGCTGTGACGGTCACGACGGCACCCGCAGACGTTGCCGTCACGCCAACGGCGGCGCCGTTTCGCGCGATAGCCGCCGCGAGGTTGGTCGCATTGGTTGTAGTGCCACCTCCACCGGCGCCGACCACTGCAAAGTTCAGACCCGTGTTGGCTCCGGTCCTGCTGGCAACACGCGAAATAGCGACTGTACCTTCCGAATTGGTGATCGTGGCTATCTGACCGGTAGTGGGCTCACCAGTAAAAGTGCCCGTTTGAGCGGCGGCCACCGTGGGTGCCGCCCCCGCAAGACCAGCTTGGTTGAAGACCACGAAGTCATTCGTACAGTCCGGAGTGGCGTAAATGTCGAACGTGAATTTTGCGGGATACTGTCCCAGGCCGCTCGTACCTCCCGCGAGAAGTTGGTAACCCCAATCAACCCGGGGCTCCGAACTCGGCCGCGGCGGATTTCTTCGGCCACGCTCCGCCCTCTGTGCCGCCGCCGTTCGCCGCCTCCACTGAAGCATGTAACGCGGTTCCGCTTGCAGCTTCCACGCATGCGCCATCGAGGAGGGAGCGGAATAAACCATGTGTCCGTCACTCCAATCTCGCGTCATCGGGTTCGGAGCACGCTTCTGCGCGTGAGTCTTCATGCTCCGCGGGGCCAATAAAAATGCCAATCCCAGAATAGAAACTGAAATCAAGGCCGCCCTAAATAACCGAACGGCGTTCCGTTTGAAGCTCATGTCGCTTGTACCTGCCTCCCGTC
>JBARCY010000109.1:0-27194 GCA_049794595.1 Candidatus Acidiferrum sp. | reverse complement strand
CACGGTTTATGCCGCCGACAAAGCCACAATCTAATCCGCAGAAAAAGCCGCCCAAACGAATAAGAATCCTGCAAGTGAAGAGGGTCGACCAGAAGCCTTTTCTATCCGAATTTTTTTACCCTCTTCTTGGAGCTGTCTTCTGTGTCATAACTCTTTTTCTCTCGGCAGCCGGTCTTCGTTTTGATGAATCCGCCGTTGTCGGATTATGGATCGTGGCGATCCTCTTTGTTGGCCGGCAAGTCAAGCAATTCTTGAAAGGCGAAACGGCCCCCAAGAAGAAAGGGGTGAAAAAGTCCTTGGCATCGATCCCCGAGAAAAAGTACACACCGCCCGCGCTTCCCAGAGTCAGCAAGGACTTTTCTCCCCTGCCCCCTGCCGGCGACAAACGATATCCTCCCCCAAGCCCTTTCATCAAACCTCCAAAATAGTCCGTGCAAGTTGCCGTGCGCGGCCGTAGCAACTCTCGCCTCGCGCAAGTGGCTCCTGAGGCACAAAATCTCTTATGATGGTCAGGTGAAACGCGAGGGACACGTCTGCGATGAAGCGACTCATTGAGTGCGTTCCGAATTTTTCCGAAGGCCGGGATCCCGCGAAGGTCGATGCGATTGTCGCCGCGATGAGCACCGTTTCTGGCGTCTACGTCCTCGATCGCGAGATGGACGCCGATCACAATCGCTCCGTGATCACTCTCGCGGGCGAGCCGGACTCCGTCGCGGAAGCGGCGCTACGCGGTGTCGGCAAGGCCATGGAGCTGATCGACCTCAACAAACATACCGGCGCGCATCCCCGCGTCGGCGCTACTGACGTCGTCCCCTTTATTCCCATCGAAGGCGTCACCGTCGAAGACTGCGTGGCGCTCGCGCGGCGCACCGGCCAGGAAATTTGGGCGCGCTACAGAATTCCCGTGTTTTTCTACGAAGCCGCCGCGACTCGTCCCGATCGCGTCAATCTCGAAAATGTGCGCCGTGGGCAATTCGAAGGCCTGCGCGAAGAGATGAAGCACAATCACGGCCGCCAGCCCGATGTCGGCGAGCCAAAACTCCACCCGACGGCAGGAGTTACCGTTGTCGGCGCGCGAAAATTCCTCATCGCTTATAACGTCAATCTCAATACTTCTGATATCGGCATCGCCAACAAAATCGCCAAAGCCATCCGTTTCTCCTCGGGCGGTCTCCGCTACGTCAAATCCATGGGCGTCGAACTAAAAGCTCGCAACGTGGCGCAAGTCTCGATCAATCTTACCGATTTCGAACAAACTCCCATGCACCGCGTCTACGAAATGGTCAAGCGCGAAGCGGAACGTTACGGCGCAGTGCCCGTAGGCAGCGAAATCGTCGGCCTCATTCCCAAGAAAGCGATTGAAATGGCCGCGGACTTTTTCTTGCAACTGGAAAACTTCTCCCCCGCGCAGGTGTTTGAAAACAAGCTGGCCGCTGCGCTCAGCGGAGCGCCTCTCGAAGCGTCCAAGGACGGCAAATTCGCCAGTTTGGCGCGCCCCTTCCTTGAAGCAATAGCTGCTCCGACACCCACGCCGGGAGGCGGCAGCGTTTCGGCTTTAGCCGGCGCTCTTGCGGCTTCGCTCGGTCAGATGGTTGCCGGACTGTCCCGCAAAAAAAAGTCTCAGGCCGCGTATGTCGATAAGCTCTCTGCGGAACTTGACGCCATGCGCCGCGCCGCCGACGAACTGGCGGAAGCCATTGACCGCGACGCCGCTTCTTACGATGTAGTGCTGGCCGCCTTCAAACTTCCGCAAGGCACCGCGGAAGAAACGCAGCAACGCGAGGCAGCCATTCAAGCTGCCACCAAAACTGCCTCGGATGTCCCGCTGCAAGTGGCAGAGCAGACCGTTGCCCTTTTCGAACGACTGGGACAACTGGATGCTATCGTCGCCGCATCCATGAGGTCAGACTTGGAAGTAGCGCGAGGCATGGCCGCGGCGGGGTCACGCGGTGCTCTGGCCAACGTCGAGATCAATCTCGATGGTATTACCGACTCTGCTTACGTGGCTCTCATGCGCAAGAAGGCTGCCTCTCTTCGCGAACGATTAGCGAATGCACCCCGCACCACGACCGCGTAGAATAGATATTCCCCCGGCCCCTGAAAGGAGCAGTTGATGAAACTGACCACGATCTCAAATCCGGCCCCGTTCGGGCCGGCGATTCGCATATTCGTGGCAATCGGACTTTTGTTTGCGGCAGCCTTTGCGCTGCCCGAACCAGCCAAGGCAGGCACTCTCGGAGCGGACGTCATCGGAATGTTCCCTAAGGATGTTGGCGAGTTCGGTTATGCCGACCTAAAAACCGCGCGCACTCTGAAATGGTTTCCGCAATTGCGGGAGCAAGTGCTTCCTGAGCGTTTTCGCCAGTTCGAAAAGTTTCTCGCCTCTACCGGAAATGATCCCGACACCCAAGTCGATGAAATCGCGTGGGCGCTAGTCGCCGAGGGCCTCTCAGCGAAAGCTGAGGGAACCGGATCCACCGCCGTTCCCACCGGCGAACAAATGGTTGGCATTGCGCTCGGTAACTTCAATCAAGACGCGACAGCCGCCTACTTCAAAGCGCAAAAACTCCCCACCGCAAATTTCCATGGCTACACGCTCTACGCTTTTGGCACAGGCACCGGCGCCACGGACCTTTTCTTCGTTTTCATTGACGCCAGCACCGCCGCCTACGGCCATAAAAGCATTCTCGAAAAAATGATCTCGGTCCGCTTCGGCGACGAGGATGGTCTGATGCGCAACGACAAGTTCTTCTCGCTGATCAACGAAGCCAACACCGGCAGCGCCGTCTGGCTGGTCACCAATCCCGCCTACACCCGTCTCGCCATCAAGCAGCTCGCGCCGGAAATCGAGCAGTTCCCCGAAGCCGCCAAGCTGGTCGCGCGTATGCAAAACTCCATCATCAATGTGAATGCTGGAAGCGAGCTGAATGCGAAGGTTCAGGCAATTTGCGGTTCCACCGACGACGCCAATACTCTCGGACAACTATTGCAGGCGGGCTTCCTATATAAGCGCTACCAAGCGCAGAAAGACAATCCTGATCTCGCCGACCTTCTCAATCAAGTCAGCATCACGCCTGGCGGTGATCGCGTCACCCTGTCAATGTCGCTCAGCGATGATCAGATGACTTCGCTCATCAAGCACAATACATTCTCATTCAAAATGTAATCTTTCGAAACCTCGCACACATAAAACACGAAGAGCCGGGCGCTAATCCAAGGAAGCGTATCCGGCTCTTTTTCACTTTCGGGGAAAGCTACGCAATGCGCGGCGCGCGCCCAAAATATTTTGTCAAGCGTGTAACCGCCAGGCCATCGTGTGCCTCGTACTGAACCCGGTCCACTCCACCCAGGCCGCTCGAACTTCCCAGCTGATCCGCGAAGCCCGCAATCCGGTCCAATCCCACCGACGGTTCCCCGCTGCCCTGATGTGTCATGGCAATCTCGATGCGGTCCGCAAAAAGCTTAAGTGCCACAACCAGGTGCGGATGATCCCCGCTCAGATGTCCGAACGCCTCCCGGCATGCGGCAACAACGGACTTCTGCAGCTCAGCCACCTCTTTGCTCGGAAGCTCCGCGGAATCCGCGAAGTAGCGCGCAGCGCCCCCGGCCGCCGCCGCCAGCCGCGCATCCGGGTCAATCTGCAATTCGATTCCTTTGGACTCAGCGCTCACTGTGATTGGTCGCGAGCGACACGTCGCAAGCTTCCCGGCAATCCGGGCAATAGTATAGTCCGTCCGCGCAGAGCTTCACATTCACTTGCCCTTTGCAAATCGTGCAATACTTTTCACAGATGCACTGGCCTTCTGGCTTGTCACACTGCATGCAAACGACGGGACCTTGCATGGGATCCTCCACGAAAACTCTACCTGACCCAGGCGGAGGCCAGCAAGCTAGACGTTCGGTCCATGCCGCGTTTCTGCAATCGCCTTTTGCGCTGCACCCTTCTACCCGAGTTTTCCCCGCCGCGTTTTCTCAGCGCGCCTGACGCCTCTCTTTCCGTTCCAGCTGCTCTTGCTCCGCAGCGCCCGAAGCTGCGCGTCCAGGGTCAGAACCCATCCCGTCTTTCTATCTCGTTTTCCTTGACACCAGGATGCCCAGGGCGTACCCTAGTCTCTAGGTAATAGTGTCCGCCGGTCCTTCAGCGCCAGCTTCCGTGCTGGCGTTTTCGTTTTCAGTACGCCGCGGGGACACCGAAGGCACCCAATCGCAACACCAACACCTAACGAAGTATTCGGAAGAATGCTCGGAACAACAACTTCTTTAAAATCAACAGTTACGAGATTCCCTGCAAACACTGATTCTAAAGGAGTTACGAAAAACCTAAACCCTTTAGATGCAACGTTTACAAAAAACCGGGGGGCTCTCTCCCCAAATCGGCAATCTGGAGTCCCCCGATCCGCACGTCGCCCCTCGTAGCTCCAAGATGTAGGACGCTGCGTTTTCTCCCTCTTACCCGTTCTTTGACGCGTTTCCGCTCGCGTGTTAGTATCAATTTCTTCCAGAGCACACGGAATGGATTCAGGAACGACTCCTCCCATCACGGAACTTCGCAAGACCGCGCTGAACGCCGTGCACCGCCGCTTGGGTGCGAAAATGGTCAATTTCGGCGGCTGGGATATGCCCGTCGAGTATCCCGCTACAGGCGGCCTAGTCGCAGAGCACAAAGCCGTGCGTTCCAGCGTCGGGATTTTCGATGTGAGCCATATGGGCGACATTCGGATTCGCACAAGTCACGCGCTCGGTGGGGCCCTCGCCGCGGTCCAGCATCTCAGCATGAACGACGCCGCAAAGCTGGCCATCGGCCAGGCGCACTACTCGGCGATGCTCTATCCCGAGGGCACCTTCGTCGACGACGTCATCGTCCACCGCCTCGGCGAAGATGACTACTTGCTGGTGATCAATGCCGGCACACGCGAGAAAGACATCAACTGGGTTCACGAAAACACAAAAACTTTTGACTGCATCGTCGAAGATCTCAGCGACGCGTACACGCAGCTCGCTATCCAAGGCCCTCGCGCACAAGAAGTCTTGCAAAAACTCACCGACGCAAATCTCGCCCCCATCAAGAATTATTGGTTCACGCACGGCGCCGTTTGCGGGCTGAAAAACACCTTGATTGCTCGCACCGGTTACACCGGCGAAGACGGCTTCGAAATTTACGTTCCATCAGACGCTGCTACGAGCGGGATGGTTTGGAACAAGATGATGGAAACCGGCCGCGAGCTCGGCATCATTCCTTGCGGTCTCGGCGCGCGCAATACGCTTCGCCTTGAAGCAAAAATGGCTCTCTACGGCCACGAAATCAGCGACAAAATAAACGTCTGGGAAGCAGGCCTTGATCGTTACTGTAAAATGGAGAAAGGCGATTTCATCGGCCGCGCCGCGCTGGAACGTTCCAAAGCAGCAGGCCTGACGCGAGCGCTCGTCGGCTTGGAGATGGTCGATCGCGGCATCGCGCGCGATGAATATTGTTGCTGCAACGAAAGCGGCGAGCCCATCGGCGTCATCACCAGCGGCTCGCCTTCGCCGACCCTTTGCAAAAACATCGCGCTCGCTTATGTTCCGCCCGCGATGACGACTCTCGGCACGCCCATCTACGTGCAAATCCGCGCGCAGAAATGCAAAGCCCAAGTAGTCGCGACGCCCTTCTACAAGCGCGCGAAGAAAGCTGCGGTGCCGCAAGCCGCAGCGAATGTTTGAAATGAATTTTGTTGCGCCGCCCATAAGTTAGCGCGGCGGCAAGGAGTGGTCCAATGGCATATCCTGCGAATTATCGCTACACCAAGGAGCATGAATGGGTGGACTTGAAGGGTGACGTGGCCGCGATCGGCATCACCGACTACGCCCAGCACGAGCTTGGCGACGTAGTCTTTGTCGAGTTGCCTAAAGTTGGCGCGAAAGTCGAAGCCGGAAAAACATTCGGCACGGTCGAGTCGGTCAAAGCCGTCAGCGACATCTACGCTCCCGCTTCCGGCGAAGTTGTCGAAGCCAACGGAGCCTTGCACGACACTCCGGAAAAAATCAATACCGACCCCCACGGCGCAGGCTGGCTGATCAAGGTTCGCCTTGCCAATCCCGCGGAAATCGGGAGCCTCATGGACACCGCCGCCTACGAAGCCTACATCGCCTCGCAAAGCAAGGAAGCCTCCGCCTGATGCGCTATCTTCCGAAGAGCCCCGCCGAGCGGCAGGACATGCTCGCCGCCATCGGCGCAAAATCCATCGACGATTTATTCGCAAGCATTCCGGAGCGTTACCGTCTTCGCGAAGCCTTAAATCTTCCGGGTCCGCTTTCGGAAACGGAAGTCATCGACTTTTTCAAAGCACGCGCAGCGGAAAATTCCGGCGGCTACGCCAGTTTTCTCGGCGCCGGCGTTTACAACCACCTTCGTTCCGTCGTCACCGATGCCATCATCCAACGCGGCGAATTTCTGACCTCCTACACTCCTTACCAGGCGGAAATCACCCAGGGCACGCTGCAAGCCATCTTCGAGTTTCAAACACTGATGTGCCAGCTCACCGGCCAGGAGGTCGCCAACGCCTCCATGTACGACGGCTCCACGGCAACCACCGAAGCCGTCTTGATGGCCGAGCGCTTAACGGGCCGCAGCCGCATCCTGGTCGCGCGCTCCCTGCATCCCGAATATCGTGACGTCCTGAAAACTTACGCCAAAAATTCCGGCCTGCACGTGGAAGAGATCGGTTACGGAGCCAGCGGCACACTCGATCAAAAAGCGCTGCGCGCGGCGCTCAAAGACGATGTGGCCGCAGTAGTCGTCCAATCGCCCAACTTTTTCGGCGTAATCGAGACGCTGCCTCCGCTCGCCGGCGCCGCGCACCCTTCCGGCGCGCTCCTCGTTACCGCCATCACGGAGGGTGTTTCGCTCGGCCTTGTCCGCCCGCCCGCCGAAGCTGACATCGTGGCCATGGAAGTTCAAAGCTTTGGCCTTGCACCTAGCTATGGCGGACCGTTCGCCGGCGTCATTGCCTCGCGCGACAAATTTGTCCGCCAGATGCCCGGCCGTCTCACGGGCCAAACCACCGACTCCGAGGGCCGCCGCGGCTTCGTCCTGACGCTTGCCACACGCGAGCAACATATCCGCCGCGAGAAAGCCACCTCAAACATTTGCACCAATCAAGCGCTCTGCGCGCTCGCCGCAACCGTGCACCTCACGCTCCTGGGCAAGGAGGGCCTGCGCGAGATGGCTCACCAAAATCTCTCCAAAGCGCAATTCGCTCTAGCCGAACTCGAAAAAATTCCCGGAGTCCGCCGCGCCTTCGATGCGCCCTTTTTCAACGAATTCACAATCGAGCTCCCGCGCTCCGTCAAAATCTTAAACGCTTATCTCCTGCGCGAAAAAATCATCGGCCCTTTCGTCCTGGGCACCGCCTATCCCGAATTAACCAAGCACGCGTTAGTATGCGTAACCGAAACCACAACGCGCGCCGAAATCGAGCGCTTCGCCGCAGCATTACGCCGCGCTTTGGAGCAGCCGCTCTAAAAGGAATTATTCCTTTGTAGTGGCGCAGCATGCTTCGCCACTACAAAGGCCAAACCAAACATGACCGACAAAATCAAAAAAGCCACGCGCCACACCAATCAAAACGAAGGCCTCATCTTCGAGAAATCCTCTCCGGGCAAGCGCGCCTTCGAGCTCCCTCCGCTGGACGTCCCCGCCGCCGATCCGGCGAAAACTCTAGGCACAAGTCACCGCCGCGAAGGCGTCGAAGGTTTCCCGGAAGTCAGCGAAATTGAAGTCATCCGCCACTTCACGCGCCTCTCCACGTGGAACTACGCCATCGACCTTGGCATGTATCCCCTCGGCTCCTGCACCATGAAGTACAACCCGCGCGTCAACGAATTCGTCGCCCGCCTCGACGGCATCGCCACCGAACATCCTTACCAGCCGCAGGAACTTTCCCAAGGCTGCCTCAAAATTCTGCAACTCCTCGAAAAATGTCTTCTCGAAATCACCGGCATGGACTCGGTCACGCTGCAACCCGCCGCGGGCGCGCAAGGCGAATTGACGGGCCTCCTGCTCATCCGCGCCTATCACGAGAAAAACGGCAACCCGCGCAAAAAGGTTTTGATCCCGGACTCCGCTCACGGCACCAATCCCGCCACCGCGGTTATCGCCGGCTACGAAGTCGAAAACATCAAGTCCGAATCGCACGGCCAAATTGACGTCGACAAATTGCGCGACCTCGTCACTCCCGACGTTGCCGCTCTAATGATCACCAATCCGTCGACGCTGGGCATTTTTGAAGAGCGCATTCCCGAAATTGCGGAAATCCTCCACGCCAAAGGCGCGCTCCTCTACATGGACGGCGCCAACATGAACGCGCTCACCGGCATCACCCGTCCCGGCGATCTCGGCGTCGACGTCATGCACCTCAACCTGCACAAAACTTTCTCGACGCCCCACGGCGGCGGCGGTCCCGGCGCCGGCCCGGTCGCCATGAAAAAAATCCTCGAGCCTTTCCGCCCCGTGCCCATCCTCGTCGAAAAAGAAAACGGCCGCCTCGCGCTCGAGCAAATTCGTCCGGACTCCATCGGCCGCGTCAAAGCTTTCAGCGGAAATTTCGGCGTCCTGGTTCGCGCGCTCGCTTACATCCTCGCGTACGGCCCCGGTGTGCGTCAGGCCACCGAAGATGCGGTGCTCAACGCAAACTACATTCGCAAACATCTCGAGGGTGTTTTTGATCTGCCCTATTCGCTGCCCTCGATGCACGAGGTTGTTTTCAGCGACGCGCTTCAAAAGAAAAATGGCGTCAACACCATGGACATTGCCAAGCGCCTCATCGACTATGGCTTCCACCCGTATACCACCGCGTTTCCGTTAATCGTTCCCGGCGCTCTGATGATCGAACCCACTGAATCAGAATCCCGCGAGGAATGCGACCTCTTTATCGACGCCATGCGCTCTATCGCCGAGGAAGCCGCGACGAACCCCGAGCTTGTCAAAACCGCACCGCACACCACTCGCGTACGCCGCCTTGATGAAGTCGGCGCCGCCCGCAAGCCCATTTTGCGTTGGAAGTCCCAGGCCTCCCGCACCGAAGCCGCGGACTGACTCGCGCTCCATGCCCGCACTGACGGATTGCTTGTTCTTCGGAGGTCCAAGGTAGAGCGCCCTGATCTCGCCAAATTCTTCCTATTTATTTCGCGAACCGCACGCTATCGAGAATCAACGCAAACGTCTTGTCGTACTTCTCATAATCCTTTTCTGGCGAGACGCACACGATGGAGACGAGCCCTTCGGGCCTGATCACGGTGATCAGCCAATCCCTTTCAAGGCCGCCCCCGGGAGAATCGTTGCTCAAATATGTCGAAAGACCTGGCTGTCCATTTAGACGCAAGTGTCCCGGCCCGCGCGCGATCTTCATCTTGGGATTGTCTTTCTGCAATGTCTTGATCAAATCCTGCGTCGCGTTTTCCAGGGCCTTGGCCGCGCCTGGATCACCCGGCAGGTTCGTGACATTCACGACGACTCCGTAAGCCAGCCCTCCCTGCCCGTTGCTGCCTTCGATCACACCCCCATCCGGGGCAACCGTGACGTTGTCTTTCTCCCCATACCTTATCCAGTTGTCCGGATACTTCAGCGCGTAGCCACTGGCTTTATATTCCACTAAATTAGACGAAGGCGCCGCCGGCGGACCTGCCGGTCGCGGCCCGTACACGCCTGGCTCCGCTCGCTTCACCACGGGCAGCGCCAGCACCTCGCGCTTGATGGCCTCGAACTCCAGCGAGTCTTTTTTCATATTTGCCGGCAGTCCGCCCAGCTTGTCGATCTCCTCCTGGACGCGCTCGACGCGATGCTCGGGGCTCGGATGGTCGGAGAAAAATTCCGGTGGATTCTTGCCTTTGCTATCCGCCTCAATTTTCTCGAAAAACTGCGCGAGCGCGCGAGGATCGTAGCCCGCATCGTACAAAACCTGCGTGCCCACCACGTCCGCCTGAGTTTCCGCCGATCGCGAGTTCCGCAGCAGAATACTCCCTGCGCTGAATCTCCCCAGTTCCGTCAACAACGCCCCGCCCGCATTTCCGCCAAGAATGGTGCCCAGAATTCCTACGAAGCCTTGCGCTACTTGCGCTTTAGTCGCCTCCTCTGTGCCGTGACGCAATACCACGTGCGCCAGCTCATGCGCCATCACGCCTGCTAGTTGCGCCTCGTTCTCCGCTGCTTCGATCGCGCCCCTGTTTACGAACACATATCCGCCCGGCAGCGCAAACGCATTGATCTCCTTATCGTTCACGCAATGAAATTCCCACGGATACTGAACTCCTCCGGTTGGGAGTTTCGCGGCCAGTTTCCCGCCAAGTTCCATAAGGTAAGCGTCGACTTTCGGCGCGTTGCACGATCGCAACTGCTTCTCCGCATCCGCAGCGATCTGTTTACCTAGTTGGATATCATCTTGCGGCGAATAAAAATTCCATGCGGGCTTGAATTCCGTGCGTTGAGCGAGAGCGCAGGGCGAGATCAAAAGGCAAACCACAGCCACCAGCATCGATCCGCGCAATCGCAGCCGGATCCGTTCGCTTTGCAGAAAGTTGGAGCAACGGTCTAAGCGACAGTGCGTCTCACGCTGAGAAAATCCGCCGGGCTGTTCCTGCACGCGCATTATGCCTCTTCTCACTTACTCTACACCGAGCCACAAGCAAAAGAAAAAGCCCGGGATTTGTTCATCCCGGGCCGTTTCAGAAATCGCCAGAAATCAGAAAGTTAGAGCGGAACTTCGCTTAGCGCGCCATTCGAGGAGTTGGTTCAGGTCCAATCGCGGTTGTTGGCGCCTCGACGCTCTTGCCACTCCTGGCCTGAGCAGCGCGCGTGACCACGGCAGGCTCCGCTCTTCGCGCGGGCATCGCCAGGTTCTCGCCCTCGCGAACAAAACTCAATCCCTCATTGTCCTTGTTCCAGTCTATGCACACGAGATCCCCAAGGTGCACCTGCTCGGTTGCCAACAGGTTCGCCAGGGGGTAAACCACGTGGCGCTCAATCGCCCTCTTCAGGTGGCGCGCGCCGTAACGCTGGTCGGTGCCTTCCTGCAACAGGAACTCTCTTCCCGCCGACGTCACGCGGAACAGGAATTGACCCTTCGCGGTCTCCAAAACTCTTTGCTGCACTTGGCCCAACTCGATTTCCAGGACTTCTTCAAGCTGTGCGCGGCGCAGAGGATGAAAGACCACGACCTTGTCCAGGCGGTTCATGAATTCCGGGGAGAACTTCCTGCGCGCGGCTTCGACCGCGGTGCGCTCGACCTTTTCATCCAGTCCTGCGGCCGGTTTGTCCTTGGGCTGTACGAAACCCATTCCGCCCTGGAACAATTCTGTGATTTCTCCGCCGCCCAGGTTCGAGGTCAGGAAAATCACCGTTTGTGAGAGGTCCACGCGACGGTTGTCGCCTAGCGTTAGGGTCGCCTTATCCAGCATTCCGAGGAGCAGTTGCCAGAGGGCGTCCGAAGCCTTCTCAATTTCGTCAAAGAGCAAGAAGCTCAGTTTCAGCTTTTCGGTATGGCTGGCCGCCAAAGCTTCTTGTGTGATCAAAGGATGCGTTTCCCGATGCCCCAGATACCCTGGAGGCGAGCCGATCAATTTTGCAATCTCATGGGAATGCTGAAACTCGGCGCAGTCCACTTTAATTACGGCGCGCGCGTCGCCAAAGAGCGTCTCCGCAGCGGCTTCCACAATGCGTGTCTTGCCCGAACCGGTCGGGCCGAGGAACAAAAGGTTTCCCACAGGCCGTCCCGGGGAGTTAAGGCCAGCGCAGAAGACCTGATAAAGGTCTACCAGTGCCTGCACGCCTTCCGCTTGGCCAACGATCTTGGCGCGCAGTGCTTCTTCAAAATCTCGGGTGTTTGTACTGCGGATGGTTGGATCCAGTTGCTGTCGAGCGGCGGCTTTCATGGCGTCGTTCCCTTCCGCGTTCAGCTGCCGAGGCGCCCCTTGCGTCTCAGCCATGCGCTGGGAGGAAATAGAGCATGAGAACTGCCAATCCGTGGTCTCGCACGCAGCGTAGCGAACCACTCCAGACTCAATGACATACAAGTGTTGCGACTGTGGAAACTGTCTCAAGCGGTGAGACAGTGTTCCATCCCGATTCAAAGTGAGAGGATGAAACAGTTTGTGTCAGTCTTTCCAGGACAAAAAGGGGCGCATCCGGCGGTGCGCCCCCTCATAAACTTCAGAAATTAAGCGACATCTCTAACGATCGGCTTTTTTGCGCCCTTGGGGAGCAGCCGACGGTGCCACTCCAGGTTGGGCTGCCCGCAACTTTCTCTCTCCAGCCACGGCTTCTGTTGGGGGATCGGCAACCTTGCCGTCTTCAGCTTCCGCGGCAGCAGCAAGTCGGCCGGTTTCCGGTACGGTTGGAGCCACAAGCGCACCTTCGCCCTCGCGCGCGAACGTCAGTTCCTTATGTTGGCGGTCCCAATCGATGCAAACGAGGTCCCCCAGGTGAACTTGCTCTGTAGCTAGCAGATTCGCAAGCGGATACACAACGTAGCGCTCGATGGCCCGCTTGAGGTGGCGCGCGCCATAACGCTGGTCTGTTCCTTCTTGCAACAGGAAATCTCGACCCGCAGGCGTCACACGGAACAAAAACTGACCTTTCGCGGTTTCCAAGACACGCTGCTGGACTTGACCAAGTTCAATCTCAAGTACTTCTTCAAGTTGTTCGCGCTTGAGAGGATGAAACACGACCACTTTGTCCAAGCGGTTCATGAATTCGGGCGAAAACTTGCGGCGGGCAGCTTCCATGGCGGTGCGCTCGACCTTTTCGTCCAGCCCTGTGATTGGCTTGTCGGTCGGCTGTATGAAGCCCATTCCGCCTTGCATCAGTTCCGTGATTTCTCCGCCGCCCAGGTTCGATGTCAAAAAAATGACAGTCTGTGACAGATCCACACGGCGGTTGTCGCCCAGCGTTAGAGTCGCCTTATCGAGCATTCCGAGCAGCAACTGCCAGAGCGCGTCCGAAGCCTTTTCGATTTCGTCGAATAACAGAAAGCTAAGCTTCAGCTTTTCGGTATGGCTTTTCGCCAACTCCTCTTGAGTGATCAGAGGATGCGTTTCCCGGTGACCCAAATACCCCGGAGGTGAGCCAATCAATTTAGCAATCTCGTGGGAGTGCTGGAACTCCGCGCAATCCACTTTAATCACCGCGCGCGCATCTCCGAACAGAATTTCCGCGGCCGCTTCGACAATGCGAGTTTTGCCCGAGCCCGTTGGCCCCAAGAGGAGGAGATTGCCCACTGGCCGTCCCGGCGAATTCAGTCCAGCGCAGAACACTTGATAAAGGTCCACCAGCGCCTGCACGCCTTCCGCTTGGCCGACGATCTTCGAGCGCAACGCGTTCTGAAATTCAATCGTCGTGTTGCTGCGAAGGTTTGGATCGAGTGGCAGTGTTTGGGAGCTCATAGTCTCCTCCTAGCGGCCTTGCATCCGCAGAGCCGCATGACTGAAGCGCCCGCGCTTCCGGTCAAACTGATTGAGTTTCACCTGAAGTGTGGACTGCAGGAGCCGCAACTGTACCAGCAACTCCCGCGCCACCGTGGGCGTTTCAGAAATCCGGAGAAGCGGCGGAAATAGGTCCGCCAGATCGAGATTCAGCGCTCGCAGGTTGGAAACGAGCTTTTGGATCGCCGGAGAGCTGGAATCGGCAAGATCCACCTGATTGTTCATCTGTTCACGTAGAGCTCGCCAGTTTAGCTCCACGAATGGGTGTTTCTTGGAAACCTGGCGCACAACCTCATCCGTGATGCGCGCGCGTTCCCCGAGTCGCGCAAGGTGCAGCTGCCGCACTTTTCCGCCGCGGCGCACATTGTGCACCAGGTAATACGAGTTCCCTTTTCGGCGGACAAAGGCCATAACCTCACCTCGAACCACGATCCGTGACCGTAGTGTACCTACGTTCCACTACACAGTCAATGAACGTCGCGTACTAGATCAAAAGATTGCATCCCATCGATGACGCGGTGATGCCTACAACCTAGCGAATTTTCTCGGCATTCTTTCATTAGTTTTTTCGCTTTGTTTCATCGGTTCCGCGCATCCTCGTTTTCCTTGCTGCTTTTCTTCTCCTGCTTGTGCCTTCACCTATTCAATTAGATGCCTGGCGCGGTGTTTTGATTGTTCGATTCCTTGTTACTGCGTCTCACTCTATCTAACACTAACGCGCAGATTTCTTCTCTTGTTGCCCGCCTCCTTTCCTCTTACGATGTCATCCGCGCACTGGCGAAAGCCGCCCAAGGAGTAGTGCAAGGAGTCAAACTAGCGTGTCTTTCGATACCGTCTATAAACTCGTGAAACAAATCCCCCGCGGACGGGTTCTAACCTATGGGGGCCTTGCACGAGCTTTGCGTCTGCCCGGCGGCGCTAGGACGGCGGGTCGCGCCATGGGCGCAACTCCGCAAGGCAGAGGCATCCCCTGGCACCGCGTCCTCGGTGCCAACGGCAAAATCCTCATCCGCGAACCTTACGCCTCCCTGCAAAAAAAGCTCCTCGAATCCGAAGGAGTCGCCATCATCGAATCCCGCATCAACCTCAAGAAACATCTCTGGACTCCGCCACAAAAGAAAAAAGCCACCAGCAAGAAAACTCGAAGATCCGTAACCCCCCATTGAGCCATTTATGTCATGCTCGACACCACATCTATATCTTAAAAGGAGGATTCATTCCTTGCTCTATCGCAATCACGAACTTGCACTGAGCACGCTGCTAGCCGCCGCGATCTCCATTTCCCCGCTCGCCGCTTCCGCGCAACAAGGCCCGCCGCAGCTTCAGCCGCCCGCCAACGAGCACCTTCTCCTTAAAGTCCATGCGAAAGGCGACCAGATCTATGCTTGTAAAGAAGCGGCCAGGCAATTCTCTTGGACGCTGAAAGCGCCTGATGCCCAGCTCTTCGACAGTGACGGCAAACCCTTCGGCAAACATTTTGCCGGTCCATCCTGGGAAGCGAACGACGGCAGCCGTATCACCGGAAAAGCCGTCGCCAACGCGCCGTCGCCCGACGCCGATTCCGTCGCTTGGCTCCTTTTGCAGGTCCTGACCCACGAAGGCAGTGGCGTGCTCTCGCGCGTTGCTAGTATCCAGCGGCTCAATACCAAAGGCGGCCAAGCGCCAGCCTCCGGCTGCGACGCCTCGCACGCCGGCCACGAACTGCGCGTGCCTTATACCGCCGACTACCTGTTCTACGCTCCGAAGCGAGCCGCTGCTCTTCCATGATTGCCGCGGAAGCGCGTACATGCGTTATCCTAAGAGGTCTTTTTGCGTAACGACATGTAGCTGCCACTGTTCATGACAACCTCTATCCTGCAAGTCGAAAATCTGTTCAAAAGCTACGGCAACGTCGAAGCCGTTCGCGGCGTCAGTTTTTCCGTCGAAGAGGGTGAAGTGTTCGGCCTGCTCGGTCCCAATGGCGCCGGAAAGACTTCCACCGTGGAAATTCTCGAGGGCTTGCGCGACCTGGATAGCGGTCGCGTCTCCGTCTGCGGCCTCGACCCGCAGCGCGAATCGCAAGCACTGAAGCACGAGATCGGTGCGGCCCTGCAATCCACTTCTCTTCCCGATAAGTTGCGCGTGATGGAAGCGCTCCGGCTTTTCGCGGGCTTCTATAAACGCCGGCGGAATCCCGAGGAACTGCTCAAGCGTTTCGGTCTCGAGGAAAAGCGGAACACGTTTTACAGCCAGCTCTCCGGCGGCCAAAAACAGCGTCTCGCTCTGGCCATGGCGCTCGTGAACGATCCCAAGGTGCTTTTCTTTGACGAGCCCACCGCCGGCCTCGATCCGCAGGTCCGCCGCGAAATTTACGACATCATCGAAGAACTCAAGCGCGAAAAGAAAACCATCGTAATGACCACGCACTACATCGAAGAAGCCGAGCGTCTCTGCGATCGCGTGGCTATCGTCGACCATGGCAAAGTCGTGGCGCTCGGCACTCCGCGCGAACTAAAATCCCGCACCGGAAGCGCCACTCGCATCGAGGTTCGCCTCGCGAAGCCTGAAACGGATGGCGCGTTCAAAAGCCTTGACGGCGTGGCCGACGCGCGCGAGGTCGATGGCACCTATGTCATTCACTCCCTGCGCCCTCCGAAGACCATCGTAGACTTGGTAAAGCGGCTGGAAGCCGAAGGTAACGAGCTTGTGAGCCTCGAAATTGCTTCGCCTTCGCTCGAAGATGTCTTTATCGAAATGACCGGAAGGAGGCTGCGCGATTGAGAAACTTTGCCACTCTCACCCGCATGCGCATTCAGCTCACGCTGCGCAATAAGATGTTCTTATTCTTCAGCGTAATCATGCCGTTCGGCTTTTTCTTTCTCTACGCTGCTATCTTCGCAAAAGGCCGGCCTGCGGGTGTTCGATATTTCCTGGGACCGGTCGTGGCACTCACCGTCATGGGCAGCTTTTGGGGACTCAGCGCGGCCTTGGTCATGTTTCGCGAACAAGGCATTCTCCGCCGCTTCCACGTAAGTCCCGTCACGGCCAGCGACATGCTTGCATCCAGTATTGTCGCCAACTACGTCCTCGTGGCTCCCACCGTCCTCGCTGAATTTCTCTTTACCCGATACATTTACAACGTGACACATCTTGGCGATCTGTTCGCCGCTTTCATCATGATTAGTATCGGAAATATTTCTTTCGCCGCCATGGGCCTGGTCGTTGCCAGCGTCACCAACACGATGCAAGAAACGCAAGTCATCAACCAGCTTCTGTGGCTTCCCTTAATTTTTCTTTCCGGCGCAACCTTCCCTTTGGCGTTTCTGCCCCATATTGTTCAGAAATTCTCGTTGTTCCTTCCTGCCACCTATCTTGTCCAGGGTTTGCAAGCCGCCATATTCGATTCAACGCACATTTGGCGGCTCGGTGTCCAAGTCGGCTCGCTCGCCGTTTGGGGCATACTTACATTTTTCCTCTCCACGCAGTTGTTTCGCTGGGAACCGGAAGTCAAAGTGCCGCGGCGCGCCAAACTCCTGGTCGTCGCCACCGCGATTCCCTTTCTGCTCCTCGGGCTCTGGGAAAATAAGTACGGCAATATCCCTGCCCTGTCCCAGTCCTACTTTGATTCCTTGAGCGGACCGGCGATGTCCGCGCCTCCCTCCGATTCGCAGACTCGGCCTGATTCGCCCAAATGATCTGAGGCTGTCCCTCCCGCACAAAATGCTACGCGCCAAATTGGTGTTTGCACTGATCGTCTTATTCCATACACTTCATTGACGCTCGCGGCTCGCTGCCGTATTCTAAAAATTCAGTCAGCGCCGCGAGCGGCGCTACAAACAAGGACCTGATCATGCCCATCCAAAAAACGGAAAAAATCTGGCGGAACGGGAAGTGGATCAATTGGGACGACGCTACCATCCACGTGCTTTCTCACGTCGTGAGCTACGGCTCCGCCGTCTTCGAAGGCATCCGCTGTTACGACACCAAGCAAGGCCCCGCCATTTTCCGCCTCCGCGAGCACATGCAGCGCCTCATCCACTCCGGAAAAATCTATCGAATGGATTTGCCCTATTCGCTCGATGATTTTTGCAATACCGCCCTCGAACTGGTTCGCGTAAACAAAATGAACTCCTGCTACGTCAAGCCTATGGTCATGCGCGGCTACGGCGAAGTCGGCGTGAACCCGCTGAACTCTCCCATCGACATTTATATGGCCTGCTGGCACTGGGGCGCTTATCTTGGCCCAGATGCCCTCACCAAAGGCGTGGACATCGGCGTCAGCTCCTGGACCCGCATCGCTCCAAACACTCTCCCGGCCATGTCCAAAGCCGCCGCCAACTACATGAATTCGCAGCTCATCCGCATGGAAGCCTCCTTCAACGGCTACGCCGAAGGCATTGCGCTCGATTCCGGCGGCCACGTTAGCGAAGGTTCCGGCATGAACGTCTTTCTCGTTCACGACGGCATGCTTTACACGCCGCCGCTCGCCACTAGCATTCTTCCCGGCATCACGCGCAACGCTGTCATGACCCTCGCCGAAGATCTGAACATTCCCGTGAAGGAGAGTGTCATCCCCCGCGAAATGCTGTACATCGTCGATGAAGTCTTCTTCTGCGGCACCGCTGTTGAAATCACGCCTATCCGCTCGGTCGACAAGATTCAAGTCGGCAAAGGCGTCGCCGGGCCTATCACGCGCCGTCTACAGGAAGAATTCTTCGCGCTCACAAGCGGCAGCAAACCCGATCGCCATAATTGGCTCACTCCCGTTAACGCGCCCGTCGCCGCAACCTCTCGCTAGCGACACCAACAGTCTCCTCCAACCGGCAAGTTCGCGATTATCCGACCGCAATCCGGACTTTTCATTTGATGAGTGATTGAGGGACACTCTTTCCCAAACGCTGGTGTCGAATGGAGCAGAGGGAAATCGACAGAATGAAAACTTCTCGACTAATTCTCGGACTGCTCTCAATTCTCGCTACTCCTTTTGCATGGGGCCAGCAAGCCACCGGTAAACGGCCGCAGACTCCAATTGAGACCACTGTATGCAAAATCGCGAACGAACCATCTACTTATAACAACAAGCTTGTGAAAGTACGTGGCTACGTAAGCGCCAATTTTGAATACTCGATTTTGATGGACGAGACGACATGCCCAGACAACGGAATCTGGTTTGTCTTTGCAGATGGCTCGGCCCCGCCTAAGTTGGCGGCGACTGTCACCGGAAAAGGGATCCCGGGTAGTCGCGATTCTAGAGGACGGGCCACGCCACCGATACCAGTGCGACTGCTCGGAGATTCAAACCTTGAGGAACTTGAGCGCTATTGGGCAATTTCGGCGAAGGGAGAGGCGTGCGCAGACGGCCCCCCTCCATCATTTCCGCCGGACTGCACCACATACCGTGTAACTGCAACGTTTACTGGCCGTGTCGATGGAGTTTCCAAAGAGGTTCACGCTGCACATTTAAAGCGGTCTTCTCAGGACCCAGTTGACGGTAAGGGATTTGGGCTCATGGGAATGTTCGACGCGCAGATTGTCGTCCAATCCGTTGAGAAAGTAGTTGCCGTAGACGAATCGGTGATTCGCAAGGCCTCATCGAAGTCGCAGTAGCTACCTGGTCTGCCTTCGAGTGTGAGGGAGCGGGGACACGCCCGCAGGCGCAGTCGGAAACAAGCCCACTATCCAGTTTCCGAAAGGCTGGCGTTTCGCTTTGCGTTCCAGATAGAATCCATTCCGGTCGCAGCTGGCTCGCTTCATTCCCAGGCCGGGAGGCTCCTTGATGTACAACCTTGCGCAGAAGCTCATAGCGGAGTTTCTTGGCACGTTTGCGCTCATCTTCTTCAGCGCCGGCGCCGTATGCGTGGACTGGTATCCGCACTCCTCGAACGCGCTCGGCCTTCTCGGCATTGCTCTGGTCTACGGCCTTACCATGGCCATCATGGTTTCCGCGCTCGGTCACATCTCCGGCGGCCACTTCAACCCAGCCATCACCATCGGCTTCTGGGTTACCAAGCGGCTCAACACGATCGACACGATTGCATACTGGATCGTTCAGCTCGCTGGGGCTGTTGCCGCCGCCTTCCTGCTCAAGGCCATCATTCCAGAGGACACCTGGCGCGCCGTCGCCCTCGGTACTCCCATGTTCACGCATGACTTCACGCGGCTCTCCGGCATGATCCTCGAGGGCTTAACCACTTTCTTTCTTGTGCTCACTGTTTTCGCTACTTCTGTCGACGAACGCTCTTCCTACCGGCCTGTCGCCGGTTTCGCCATTGGCCTGAGCCTCGCTCTTGGCAGCCTCATCGCCAGCCCTTTCACCGGCGGCGCTCTAAATCCCGCTCGCGCTTTCGGACCCGCGCTGGCTTCTTCCCATTGGCAGAATCACGGCATTTACTGGGTCGGCCCACTCGCCGGCGGCTTCCTTGCGGGATTCCTCTACGACTCGCTCTTTCTGAAGAAAGCCTAGACACCGGCAAGCAGGAAACTCCTCTGTACAAAACGGGACACTCGAACCGAAATCCCGGCCGCGAAAACTGTCCTTTCGTTCAGGTGACTACCGCGCAACCGGACACCGCAGCTTGCTTGCCCCTCCAAATTTCGGGTGCTAACGTCACAGTTTGGTCGTACTCTCGCGGAGCTCACACCCACATGGCCATTAGCATTGACGATCTTCTCCGGCGCGCCGTCGAAAATAAGGCGTCCGACCTCCATCTAAAGGTCGGCAACCACCCTTATCTGCGCGTCGACGGCGTGCTCTCGCCCCTCACTGACGTTCCTCGGGTCACGCCGGAAGAAATGCTCTCCATGGCCTTCAGCATGATGACCAACCGGCAAAAGCAAAAGTTCAAGGAAACCGCCGAACTCGACATGGCGTACGGCGTCGCCGGTCTCGGTCGTTTCCGCGTTAACGTTTTCCAGCAGCGCGGCAACGTCGGCATGGTCCTTCGCGTCATCCCCACCAAAATCCGCACTATCGAAGAATTAAATTTGCCCAACGTCATCGGCAAGATTTGCGAAGAACAGCGCGGCCTGGTTCTCGTGACGGGTACCACCGGTTCCGGCAAGTCCACTACACTCGCCGCGATGATCGACCGCATCAACGCCAACCGCGCCGATCACCTGATTACGATTGAAGACCCCATCGAGTTCCTGCATCGCGACAAGCGCAGCTTCATCAATCAGCGCGAAGTCGAAGTCGACACCGCAAACTTTTCGACGGCCTTGCGCGCTGCTTTGCGTCAGGACCCCGACGTAATTCTGGTCGGCGAAATGCGCGACCTTGAGACGATTTCCACGGCATTGCTGGCCGCGGAAACTGGCCACATGGTTTTCTCGACTTTGCACACCCTCGACGCCACGGAAACCATTCAACGTATCATCGCCGTCTTTCCGCCGCCGGAGCAAAAACAGATTCGTTTGCAGCTTGCCGCCACGCTCAAAGCCATCGTTTCGCAGCGCCTGGTCCGCCGCGCCGACGACAAAGGCCGCGTCCCCGCCGTCGAAGTCATGATCGCCACGGCCTACATCCGCGATTGCGTTATCAACGCCGACAAGACCCGCCTCATCCACGACGCCATCTCCGCCGGCACGAGCCAATACGGCATGCAAACTTTCGATCAGTCGCTCTTCGAGCTCTACACCAAGCAACTCATCACCCTCGAAGAAGCGCTGCTGCGTTCCACCAACCCGGATGAGTTCCAGCTCCGCATTCAGGGTATTCGCTCCGCCTCCGACGCCGCCCGCGAGGAAATGGAGCGCCAAATGGCCGACTTCGAGCGCTTCGCCCGCAAGTAGCCTGTCTCTGTCCTCGATCATTCGCGCAGCCTATTCTTCTCTGTGCCCTAGGTGTCCTCTGTGTTGAAATCCCAGTTCTGGCTTACGCGGATCTTAACCCCTGGCCGCACGCTTCGGAAAGACCCGCAGGACCAATCGCCACGCGCTACAATGTCCCCCTATGTTCGGCAAGCCTCGCCAAATCGAAACCGAAACGGAACTCTACGATGCCGCCGTCCGCGCCCTGATGCGCCGCGCCTATTCGGTCTATGAAATGAAGCAGCTGCTTGGCAGGCGAACGGAAGACGATGAACTTCTGAAGACTGTGATGGACCGCCTAAAGCGCGCCAAAATGATCGACGACGAGCGCTTCGCGAAACAATTCGTCCGCCAGCGCACGGAAATCCGCCGCCAGGGAAAATTCCGCATTGCGCGCGACTTGCGCGCTCGGGGCGTCCCGGACCGCCACATCGAAGTAGCCATCGCCGAATCCGCCAAAGAAACCGACGAAGCCGCCATCGTCCGCCAGCGCCTCGAACGCAAACTCCGCTCCTACCGCGGCGAAATAAGCGAAAACAAAATGGCCTCGATGTACCGCAGCCTCCTGCGCGCCGGCTTTTCCGCGGAGGTTGTCCGCCGTGAACTGAAAGCTCTAACACGCGAGGAAGTTCCCGACGCAGGGTTAGCACAGGAAGAGTAACGAGCTGTTCGAACGGGCTGTGCAACCCTTACTGAACATGAGCACCAGTGCCCCGGCAACGCGGCATGCGCGCTGAACTCCGTCCAAACTGTAGCGATCCATGCATTCGGAACAATTTCTGCCGCTATGTTAGGATCCTCCAGCATGTCTCTTGCGTAGACTCCGATGATATTTGAACGCAGCAATTGCATAGCAACGAGACTCAGATACCCATGACGGACCGTGCAGATGTCCTGGTCATGGGAGGTGGAGCAACGGGGAACCTCGCGGCCGCCTACCTGCACCTGCGTTTCCCCGATTTAAAAGTGGCCATAGTCGAGGGCCCGCACAAAAATCGCCCCATCGTCGGCGAATCGCTCGTCGAGGTCAGCGTCGATTTCCTTCTGGAACTCGGCCTCGGCTCTTACCTCGTTGAAAAACACTATCCGAAATATGGCCTGACCTACTACTTCAAAACCGATATCGACAATCCCGCCGATCGCACCTACATCGTCGACGAAATTCCCACCGCCCCGCCCATCCTCTCTTTCCAAATCAACCGCTTCACGCTCGACGCCGAAGTGCGCCGCCGCAACGCGGAGAACGGCGTCCAAATTATCGACGGCTCGGTGGCCGCGGTCGAACTCAACTCCCGCGCAAACGGTGATAACCTGCACGCGGTCACCATTCAATGCCCCGATGGCCAAAAGCAGACGATGAGCGCACGCTGGCTGATCGACGCCACCGGCCGCAATCGCGTGCTGCAGAAACACTTGCAGCTCCAGGAAAAAGTCAAAGAACAAAAAGACGTTTTCTGGTTTCGCCTGGCGAATTTCAACCAGGACATCCTCAGCCAAATCCACGGCCTAAAAAAAGAACATCGCAACTATATCCCCTACTTCGCCACTCACCATTTCTTCGGCAAAGGCAATTGGATCTGGTACATCCCCATGCGCTCGCCGGATAACGTTCCCCTCGTCAGCATCGGCATCACCTACCGCAAAGACGTCTATCCCCACGGCGAAATTCATACCATGGACCAGTTCCTCGAATGCGTCGGCCGCGAGCACCCCATGCTCGTCGAACTCATCCGCACCGGCACCGTCGTCGACACGAACTTCTACGGCTCCTACATGTGGGAATGCCGCCAACGCTATTCCCCCGATCGCTGGTACATCATCGGCGACGCCGGCGACACGGTCGATCCTCTCTATAGCGTCGGCCTGGCCCTCTCGACCATACAAATCCGGCAGGTCGCCGCAATCATCCAACACGAACTCAACGGCCACCACGCCGGCGATTTCATCAGAGATCTCGACACCGCCATCACCGCCTTCCAGCGCAGCGTCACTCGCGATACCACGCGCCTCTACACTTGCATGGAAGATCCCTACCAATGCCATCTTCGCGTCCATCTTGTCGTGGGCAAGCTCTTCCATCTCGGCCTGCCGCTCCTGCTGAACGGCTACCTCTGGGATCCCCTTGGCGTAAAACTAGTGAATTGGTTTGCCAGCCTCGAAACTCTTGAAGCGGGCTCCATGCGCATGCAAGAACTAATCCGCGAAGTCTCCGCCAATCCCAAAAACCACGCACTCAAAAATTTCATTAAAGTGCAGTCCGGCGCCTCAATGAATTTCGGTTACTACGAACACCACCGAGAAGAAGACATTCCCGCCTCTCTCGCCCGCCTCTCACTCAACCTCGCCCGCCTGCGTCTCTCCCTTCTCCGAAAGCTCGGCTGGCGCGCGTTCCTCTATTTCCGCCAACATCGCGAATTGCTGAAAGATCTCTCGCGCGCGCTTTTCCTCCTCCCGTTCCGCGGCACAAAATTGCGCCAAAACTGGCTCGTCCGAATGAAGTTCGCGTCTCGTGAGATGGCCATGGCCAACAACAAACGCGCCAGCTCGAACGAGCTAATGCGTCGGCAAAGGCAAGAAGAAGGACCTTGAGCGAAGCCCCAAAATCTGTTCTGCATGACCCGATCATGCGACTACGGTATCCTGAGACACTTTGAGCCCACTCGGAAGAATCAAATTCCTCATTTTCTCCGCGCTTTTCGTGGTGCTGTTCGCCGCGGAAAACCTCCGCGCGCAAGAGACCGTCTTCGACGTCCCCAGCGCCGACATCTTGGATCAAGGCAAGCTCTACGGAGAACTGGACGGAACTATACGGCCCGTCGATCTTATCTCCACATTCACTCCTCGCGTGGTCGTCGGCATCGGTCACCAAATCGAGATCGGCGTAAACTTCGACGGCCTCACAACGCCGGTCACAACCGAACTCGAATTCTCTCCGACAATAAAATGGCGCCTCTGGACTCTCGGCAAAACGGGATGGTCTTTTTATCTTGGAGACGACATATTCTTCCCCGTGCGCCAGCGCGCCTATAACTCAGGAAACTATTCCTATGCTTTCTTCTCGAAAGAATGGAAACATGGCACACGCATCGGCGCCGGCGGATACGACTTCACAAAAAACGTCGTCGCTGCGGCGAACCGCGCTGGGGGTCAATTCACCATCGAGCAGAAAGTCAGCAGCCGCCTGACGGTGGCGGCCGAATGGTACACAGGAAATAACGCCGTGGGCTACGTGAACTCTGGCGCGATCATCAAAGTCACTTCAAGACTCACAGGATACGCCGCCTATCAAATCGGAAACGCCGGCGTCACCAAAGGAAATCACCAATTCCTCTGGGAGCTTGGCTACAACTTCAACTAAGCAGCTGCACCTCGCCGTGAGCCAGTCCTCTATTCGAAAATTCAAAAATGACAGGAATGAATTTCAGCATCAACATGGCATCCCCCTTCCAGCCTTCGATGCAACGCGCTATCCGATTGGTGAACACGAGTATGCCGATACTCATCCACCGCGGATCGGGCCGAACAGATTACCGCAAGCTGTATATCCAAATATAAGGAACCTGTGGCTGCTAAAGAAAATCAAAATATCTGACTGGGTGGGAAAGTAGTCTCTATTCTGCTTGTCGTGTTATAGGAGCAACTCGATGTAGATAAGCGGGGCTTTGCGGTAAATCACGCGTCCGACTTCGCGGAACCCGCACTTCGCATAGAATCCGCCCGCTCCTGCTTCTGCGTCGAATGCATCGAGACGTATCGCATCGGCGGGCCAAGCGCGGGACTGTTTCACTGCTTCCTGGATAAGCAGGCGCCCGATTCCCTGACGTTGCATTGCGGGTAGCACCGCCATACCGATCAGATACAACGCCTTCTTTACCGGCGTAAAGTACGAGACATCAATCGCCCAGGGCTTTTTGGTCGGCAGCTGCAGCGTTCCGGCAATAGTTTTGCCCTTGCGCGCGATGATCACGCGCGATCGCCTTATGCCGAGCAGCGCACCCTTTTCCGTCGTGCGATAAGACCACCCACCCCGTCCGTAGCGGCTGGTGAGCTCGTCAGCGGCGGCGGTATGCAGCGCAGCTAGCTCGGACGCATCGCCTTGAGTTGCAATGGAGAAAAAGAGTTTCATCTCGTGCCATGCGGAATGAAACTCCGGGATTGTAGATGCTTATGGAAATCGACAGCAAGCGAAAATTAGATTCGCGCACGCAAGCCGGCGAACACTCGCCCGTTAGTCTCTGCCGCAGCTCTTTCTTCCATCGGGAGCCGTAACAACGTGCTCACCGCCGGGGCAACCCGTGTCGTGGCTATCTCGAGCTTGGGCGTCCCTAATTCTTTGATCCTCGGCTCTTCTTGCGTCGTCAGCGCGTTTGTCTTCGTCCGTGCGCCGACTGGCGTCTTGGCCGGGGGCTCCCTGCGGTCCAGCTGGGCCTGCCACTGGGGCAGCGGTGCATCCGGCCATAAATAGCGCTAACGAGAATGCGCCCACAAGTAACGATGCCTTCATTTTCATTTGATTTTCTTTCTTGGCGCCACTCGGCTTGCAACGCGCCAGCTCCCGACCATTGCCAACAGCTAAGATCCTATCCACAGTGCCGCGTGGCCGCTGTCCCAATTCGCACAGTTGCGAAACTCATTGGCGCTGCGTATGGCCTGGTCTATTTGTCCAAACTCAAGTGCTTCGTCTCACCTCGCCACAATTCCTCCGTGCCCTCCGCTAAACACTATTTTCTGTGCGTTAAATCTTTATCTTTGTTTGTCTTACGTGCCAAAGGAGCGTCGTTCGAATCATATACCACACAATTAGCTATTGACATTTATATCATTCCGTGATACCATGCCGCATGATAGTAGCTTTCCAGGCTTCTTTAGGTCCGCAGCCCAACGCCGTTCGCGACTCGACCCTGCTAAGTCCTTTCTTTCTCACTCCTGCAAGCTCTTCGCATCCGTATCATTCCAAACAGTTCAGTCGCCCTTTGTTTTCATGCTCTTACGCACTCTTTTGCGCCGCCTCATCTCGCATCCCGCTTCTTTTCAATAGGTTCCGCACTCTTTGCGCAGCACACCCCGGGCGGGGGTATCCTTCTGAGCCTGCGCTGGTGCTCCGCGCGCACAGCAACCGCCGTAACCCCAGTTCCTTCAACTGTTTACTTCACTGTTCTCTGTATACCCGGGGGTGGGGTTCACCTTCTTACCACCAATTGCCGCTCTTCGCCTCCTCTGCCATAATCGACAGTCTTGCCACCGTCGAAATCTCAGCCAACGCTGCACAGCGAGGATAGCCGCGAAACCATGACGCCTTCTGACACCAAGAAAATGAGCGGCAACGACATCCGCGAAATGTTCCTGCACTTCTTTGAGAGCAAAGGCCACCGCCGCGTCCGCAGCTCGTCGCTAGTCCCTCACGGCGACCCCACTTTGCTTTTCACCAACGCCGGGATGAACCAGTTCAAGGACGTCTTCCTCGGCCTCGAAAAGCGCGAATACAACAAAGCCACCACCGCTCAAAAATGCGTCCGCGCTGGCGGCAAACACAACGACCTCGAAAATGTCGGCTTCACAAAACGCCACCACACCTTCTTCGAGATGCTAGGCAATTTTTCCTTCGGCGACTATTTCAAGGAAAAAGCCATCCCCTACGCCTGGGAACTCGTCACCTCGCCTGAGTGGTATGCCATCGCCAAAGAAAAGCTCTACGTAACCGTCTTCGGCGGCGCCGAAGTAGCCCCAGGCACCACGCTCGGCGTCGACGAGGAAGCCCGCGATCTTTGGCTAAAGGAAAACGTCCCGGCTGACCGCGTCGTCCCCATTCCCGGCCTCAAAGACAATTTCTGGGCCATGGGCGACACCGGCCCCTGCGGCCCCTGCAGCGAAATCTTCTACGACATGGGCGTCGAAGCCTCCGAAGAAGGCCACATAGGCGATAAAGAATGCAAATTCCCCTGCGATTGCGGCCG
>JBARCY010000108.1:0-6422 GCA_049794595.1 Candidatus Acidiferrum sp. | reverse complement strand
GTGGCAGCGGCGTGCTCGTCTTCGGCAGGATTACCTACCAACTTATGGCAAGCTACTGGCCGACGCCGATGGCGCTCCAGAATTCTCCGGCCGTCGCCAAAGGGATGAACGAGATGCCGAAAATCGTATTTTCGCGCACACTCGACACCGCTTCGTGGAACAACACCAAGCTGCTCAAGGGCGACCTGGCGACAGAAGTACGCAATTTGAAAAAAGAGTCCGGACCCGACATGGTCATCCTGGGAAGCGGCAGCATCATCTCCACATTGGCGCAGGAAAATTTGATCGACGAATACCAGCTCGCGGTGAGTCCCATCGTTCTTGGCAAGGGCCGCACACTTTTCGAGGGCGTCAAAGAGAAGCTGAATCTGAAGTTGACGAGCTCGCGCACCTTTGGCAATGGCACTGTCTTCGCGTGCTACCAGCCCGTCACATGAAGATTGCCGATCTCTGCGTAGGCCGATGAATTCTTGAACGAGAAGCGTGTAATGCAAATGTCCAGTCCCAGTGAATCTGGAGGCTTTCCCGAAGACGGGATTTCCAGCGAAGGCGATACGCAGTCGCGCAGCTTGGCGGAAGCCGTCGCGCGGCGCAGCTACGGCAAGCTCGTCGCGTTTCTTGCGGCGCGTACGCAGGATGTGGCCGCAGCCGAGGATGCACTTTCGGAAGCGTTCGCCGCTGCGCTGGTGGACTGGCCACGCAATGGCTGTCCGTCAAATCCGGAAGCGTGGCTGCTGACCGTTGCCCGGCGAAAGGTGATCGATATGGTCCGAGGACAACGTCGGCACGAGATTGCGGGCGATCAGTTGCGGGTCATGGCAGAAGGTTTGGAAGCTGCCGCAGCGGAATCGGAAATCCCGGATCAGCGACTTGCGCTGATGTTTGCTTGCGCACATCCGGCGATTGATGCCGGCATTCGCGCGCCGATGATTCTGCAAGTGGTGCTCGGACTCGATGCGGCGATGATTGCTTCGGCGTTTCTCATTTCTCCGGCGACTATGGGCAAGCGGCTTGTCCGTGCCAAAGAGAAAATTCGGCAGGCAGGCATTCCATTTAGAATCCCCGAGCGCGAGGAGCTTTCGGCGCGGCTCGACACCGTGCTGGATGCCACCTATGCCGCTTTTACAGAAGGCTGGACCGACCCTGGCGGGACCGATCTTGTGCGCCGTGATCTCACTGAGGAAGCATTGTTTCTGGCAAGGCTATTGGCCGAGTTGCTGCCGGAGGAGCCGGAACCGCTGGGCCTGCTTGCCCTCATGCTTTACGTCGAAGCCAGACGACGCGCGCGCCGCAACGAAGAAAGCGAGTACGTTCCGCTTGCCCAGCAGGATCCGGAGTTGTGGGATTCGCAAATGATCTTGGAGGCCGAGGCGGTGCTCCGGCGTGCCAGCGCCTGGAGCTCGGTGGGCCGCTATCGGCTGGAAGCCGCTTTGCAGTCGGCACACGTTTATCGCTGCCGCACAGGTCAGGACAACTGGGCAGAGGTGGTGCAGCTTTACGACGCATTGTTCGCGCTGAATGGTTCACCGGTGGTCGCCATCAATCGCGCCCTGGCGATTTTAGAGTTGCATGGCGCCTGCGCCGCTCTCGATGCGATGCCGGGTGCAGCTGCCGATGAGCGGCTCGCCGAATACCAGCCGTATTGGGCGGCCCGCGCGGAACTTCTGGCTAAGACAGGTGCCCAAGGCGAAGCGCGCCAGGCGTATGAGATCGCTATCGGTCTTGAGCGCGACCCGGCGGTTCGGCGATTCCTGCAGCAGCGTCAGTCGGCGTTAGAGCTTTGACCGCCTCGCTGAGAGGCGGCCCTCTTGGAATCGATGCTCCTCAGAGGATCGAATGGATTTCGGGATCGAGAGAGACGTGTGTGGCGGGGATGCCACTGATGGGAAATTTGACGCCGTCGGCTTCGGAGAAATGGAAGAAGCGGCTGATGTGGTAGTCCTCGTCGTAGGAAGAAAAAAGGCGATCGGTTTCTGCGGGAGAGAGTTCGAACGCCGAGAGAGCAACGGGCTTGCCGAATTCACCGGCGAGGGATAAGTAGCGCGAGACGAGATCTTGCAGAGGCATCATGGGTGCGCGGCGAGCGGCTTCGAAGGACATGGAGAAAGTTGCCAGACGAGGCGTAGTGTAGCGCCAGAGCGGAGTTAAAGGAAGCAGAGGAAATGCGGGAGATTGATGATTCAAAGATATTGAGAACGAAAAGAAAAGTTGTCGATGCTCCGTTATTTCAGATGTTTCTGGCGGACGGCCATTGCAAACCGACTGTGGACAGCCTGGACAATCTGCGCTGAAATGTCTTTCGTGACGCGCGAGAAGCTGAAAACGGCGTTTCTTTGGGGCGCAATCGCGGGGCTCGTGCTTGTTCCCGCGACGCCGTCGCAACCCTCTTCGGTGCAACTTTGGAAAAGCGCGACTTCCGGCATAACTTACAAAATCACGACAGGCGCCCATCGCTTGGAGGCTGAAAAGATTTTTCCGCCAAAGTTTGAACCCCAGGTGGACGAGGGTGCGTTCGTGCGCTGTGCATATTCCCAGGAGGGAGACGTCTGGATCGGAAAATGCAAATCCAAATTGCCATTCGCTGACTCGAAAAACCGGGTGAAGTGGTGCAATTTCAAGTTTGGATCGAGAATTACTTCCCTTTCGCCGGCCAAGATCGAAGGTGAAAGCGAGGTGTGGAACAGCGAAGACGTCGACGTAAGCAAATGCGAAATCAAGAAGAGTCAGATGCAGCACTTCGTGTGGATTCCACAAAGCTAGGCGGCAGCGGGGCAGTTGGCGAGAATGAGCCATCCTAGCCGAGAGACCGCTCATCAAGGATTCGCCGGACATTTGAAACGCGGCAACAGGCGTGCCGTGAGGAAACTTGGTGCGCGCGATGGGGATTGGGTAAAATGATTGCGGGGAATTGAGACGAAAGGGAGGTAAGGAAAATGAGTATTTCGGTGGGACAAACGGCGCCGGATTTTACGTTGATGAATCAGGAAAAGAAGGAAGTGAAACTTTCGGATTTCGCGGGAAAAAAGAATGTTGTACTCATGTTCTATCCCCTGGACTGGAGCCCGACTTGCACGTCGGAGCACGCTTGCATGGTGAATGACATGCGATCGTTTGACACGCTGGACGCGGAAGTGCTGGGCGTAAGCGTGGACAGCATCTGGTCGCACAAAGCCTATGCGGAAAAGATGGGCATCAAGTACTCGCTGCTTGCTGATTTTCAGCCGCGCGGCGCGATGAGCGATAAGTACGGTGTGTTCCTGGCGGATAAGGGCATCACGGGGCGATCGATCGTAATCATCAATAAGGCGGGGAAAGTGGCGTGGGTGAAAAATTACGATATTCCCGTAGTGCCGGATTTGAAGGAAGTAGCGGCGGCGTTGTCGCAGGTGAAGGCGGCGACGGCCTGAGAATGAAGAAATGAAGTAAAGAAGTAATGAGGAAAAGAACAAAGAGACAGTGAACGCTGAGACGCAGTGTTCACAGAGAAGAGAAGGAAAGCGGGCTGGCGATTGCCGGCCCGCTTTTTTGTTTGAGGCCGATTATTTGTGCTCGCTTGGAGATGAAGGGACAGAAAGAGTACGGACGAAAAGGACGAGTTGCCAGCGCTGCTCTTCGGAGAGGCGTTTTTTGAAGGAGGGCATGGGTTTTCGGCCCTGGCTGATTTGGTAGAAAATTTCGCCATCGGTGACGCCGTTCATGCGCTTGGCGTCGGCGAGGCTTGCGGGCGAAGGATAATACGAAGCAGCGTCCGGACCGTCGCCTTTCCCGGTTTGGCCATGGCAGTTGGCGCATTTATCGAGATAGATGGCGTGAGCGGCGGCGATCGCTGATGGAGAAGATCGGATGGGATTCTTGCGCAGTTTGGCCGCTTCGGGGATTTTCCATTGGCGGTTTTGATAGACGGCGATGGCGATGCAGATGCAGATGAGCACGAGGAGAGCGGCGAAGAGGATTTTGCGCAGGCGGAGATTGCTTTGCGCTTTGGCGGTCGTCGGCAAGGAGAAATTTTCGCATACGAAGCTGGAGGACAAAAGAAAGAAAAAACTTTACACAGAGGGCACAGAGACACAGAGGACACAGAGGACACAGAGACGGGTGGAAAAAACTGAAAATTGGGCGGGAGCTACCGGCTGCGGAAGATAAGCCAGAGGAACTCGGCGTTGAAGAAGAGGATGGTGGCCGCGACGATCCAGCCGGTGACGACGGTGACGCGGGAGTTGGTGAACTCGCCCATCTTCTTGCGGTTGCCGGTGAACTGGATGAGAGGGATGACGGCGAAGGGCAATTGAAAGCAAAGAACGACCTGGCTGAGGATGAGCAGGGAGGTAACTTTGTTGTCCCCGGCGATGCCGATGACGAGGACGGCGGGAAGGATGGCGAGGAAACGGGTGATGAGGCGACGTAGCCAGGGCTTGAGACGAATCTGGAGAAAACCTTCCATGACGATTTGGCCGGCGAGAGTGCCGGTGAGTGTGGAATTCTGGCCGGAGGCGAGCAGGGCGCAAGCGAAGACGGTGCTGGCAAGGCTCACGCCGAGGACGGGACTGAGAAGTTTGTAGGCATCGGCGATTTCCGCGACGTCATGTAAGCCGTGGGTGTGGAAGGCCGCGGCGCCGAGGATGAGAATGGCGGCGTTGATGAAGAGGGCGAAGCCGAGAGCCAGCGTGGAATCGAAAATGGCGTAGCGAATCGCTTCACGGCGGTCGCGAACGGAAGTGCCGAAGGCGCGGGTCTGCACGATGCTGGAGTGGAGATAAAGATTGTGAGGCATGACCGTTGCGCCGAGGATGCCGATGGCGATGTACAGCATGTCGCGATTGCGAAGGATTTCGACGGTGGGGATGAGGCCGACGGCGGCTTCGCGCCAGATGGGATGGGAGAAAAAGATTTCGTAAGCGAAGCAGCCACCGATGGTGGCGATGAGGGTGACGACGAAAGCTTCGATGATGCGGAAGCCGCGGCCCTGGAGGGCGAGGACAATTAGGACATCGAGTCCGGTGATAATGACGCCGGCGAGAAGCGGCAAACCGAATAGGAGTTTGAGAGCGACGGCGGAGCCGAGAACTTCGGCGAGATCGCAGGCAGCGATGGCGATTTCGCAAACGATCCAGAGCACGATCGAGGTGCGACGTGAATAGTGTTCGCGACAAGCTTGCGCCAAGTCGCGGCCCGTGGCGATGCCAAGCTTGGCGGAGAGCGCCTGGAGAAACATGGCCATGAGGTTGCTGATGAGAATGACGCTGAGAAGCGTGTAGCCGAATCGCGAGCCGCCGCCGATGTCGGTGGCCCAGTTGCCGGGGTCCATATAGCCGACGGCGACGAGATAGCCGGGGCCGGCGAACGCGAGGACTTTGCGAATCCAGGAGGCGGTGTGGGAGATGGGGATGGTGCGATGGGACTCGGGGAGCGAGGGCATGCTCGCGGCGCGGGGTGAGGCGGAAGCGGAGGCCGAGGAAGCAGCGGAAGGAGAATCAGCGCCGGCGGCGGGTTCGGTTTCGAGTTGTGGCGGGAACGTCGGTGACATGATTCTTTTGGCCGATACTTGGTAACAGAATTTTTGTTAACTAAGGTAAATATCCATACTAAACTAGCTTTAATAAGAGGGCTTGTCAATAGGACTGAAACAGATTGTTGCCCGGGCAGACAGCCGTGAGAGCAGCGCAGGGATGCTGGGGTGCGCGGAAGAAGTAGGGCTGTGATACCTTCGAACCAGGCGTGAAGCGCACAGACGACTAGGGAGATGACGATGGAAGAGCAGCGGCAAGTGCCGGGGCAAGTGCAGATCAAAGCGGACGAGAAGGAATTGCAGGGACAGTACAGCAACTTGGTGATGCTGCACCACAATTTGGAAGAGTTCACGCTGAATTTCATTTACATTTTCCCGAACGCCGCGCAGGGCAAGCTGCTGGGCAGCATGATTGTCAGTCCGGGACACGCGAAGCGGATTTGGCGGGCGCTGGGAGAGAATATTTCGCGCTATGAGACCCAGTTCGGGCCGATCAAGGAAGCGCCCGAGGGCGGCGTACCGCCAACGCCGAATGTAGGTTTCGTACAGTAAAGCAAAGGTTACAGGTTGAAAGTTAGAGATTGGAGCGACGTTTCGGAGTCGCGCCTTGTGCGAATGCTTCGGCGTGATAAACTATTTCCCTGCGTTGCAAGAAGGGCCTGTAGCTCAGGTGGCTAGAGCGCGCCCCTGATAAGGGCGAGGTCGGTGGTTCAAGTCCACCCAGGCCCACCATTTCCAAATACTCACAGAGACCGAAGTACCGTGCGGCGAACTCGCGTTCATTCATAGCGAAGAGCAACGATTGGATCGACGCGCATGGCGCGACGCGCGGGAACGAAACACGCCGCGAGAGCGACCGCGACGAGAAGCGTGACGACGGATAAAAAGATGAGCGGGTCCGTGGCGCTTACGCCGT
>JBARCY010000107.1:0-15539 GCA_049794595.1 Candidatus Acidiferrum sp. | reverse complement strand
GTTTTGTTCTTTGTTCAGGTGTCAGCGCCGCCATGCGTGATTTTCCACCCTTCTTTCCTCCCGCCTTCCCGCCCTTTTTCCCCATCGCACGCATAACTTCCGAAATTAGTTCGCGCTTCATGCACCCATCCTAGAATAAATAGAGGCTCTGTCGCTACTTTGCCCCTTGACAGAATCGATCCCTTTTGCGATAGTCGCTATACGAGAACCGCTTCTGGTATAGAAGCCTTGAAACGAGCGGCACTCAAACAAAGAAAAAGCGGGACGCGCCGGTGTTGAAGCACCAAACGCGCCCCTAACCAAAGTCGCCTGGATTAGAGGCAACAATGGCTGTCACAAAAGGTAATGGGTTCCCCTCTCAGGTGCAACCCGCCGATCTCTGTTTCGTTTCCATCCCACGATCTATACCTCTGCGTGTCGCGCATCCCCCACCCGTAGCTCTGTCCAACGTAATTCGTTTGCGTCACCGCGTCCGCTCTCGACCGCATCGAGGACGTGTGCCTCGACGCGTCTATCAACTTCCAAAGGCGCGGCCATTGGGTCTTCGCGAGTCCCTTCACCGGCAAGCCCTGGTGGGCGCACAAACTTGTGCGGTATCACCTTCGGCCAGCCGCAGAGAAGGCGGGCATCGGTCGAATCGGGTGGCACACATTTCGTCATACATATTCGACTTTGTTGCACGCGTACGGGACTGACATGAAGGTTCAACAAGAACTTCTGAGGCATTCGGACATTCGAACCACGATGAATATCTACACGCACACAGTGTCACCAGCACTGCGAGAAGCGAATAGCAAAGTCGTTCGAATGATTTTGCCCGAAAGAAAAACGGCGTGAAATTGTTCACAAAAACGCGGGGGCAATCCGGGGGCAGCAGTAGTTCCGACTCAAGACAACAAAGGACTTATGACTACAACACATTCCGCAGAATTCCTTTAGATTCTGCGCCTTGATAAATTCGATCCCCACCGCCCCTACCAGCTTTCTCTTTCACTCCACAGGACTTCCGGAAACGGCGAGGCAGCAAAAGGCAGCATTAAGAGCAGCGTCGGCAAGCGAGTAATATAATCTCGCGGACCGGATGGCAAGCCGACATCTAGCTCCAGTTCGGCAGGTACCTTCGAACCTGGCGGGTTTCCGACGCAAATGGGCTACTTGTTTTGAACTGCTCTGAGCAGGCGTCATAGAACGCGCGGGAGTTCGTCGGTTCAAATCAAGCCGCCGCAACCAAAGTTTCTTCTCTGTCAATCACTTCCGCAAACCCTGCAACCATCCGAATTTGTCGGCGCCGTCTCTGCTTCTTCTCGCCCGCATCACTGAAGTGTGAAACCTCCCCCAGAACGGGAGCTTCCGGGGAGTCAGCGAGATTTCACTTTACCGGGGCGCGCGTTCGTCCGGCACTTATTACGTGGGTGGACACGAATGTTTGTGTTTGCTAGCCATCCACGGCCTCTACGTTTTTGTTGGTGACCGTTTCTGCGACGCAAACAACCACTTCTGTTGCATCGCCTGCGGTGAACTCTTCTTCGAATGAAGGAGAGATGGCCAAGCTTGTCGCCTTACAAAACGACTTCATCGAGACGATTAAAGCCGACGGATTTCAACCGAGTCTGGCGTCGCCTACAATCGTTTTAGACAATCCACCGTCATATGGAAATTATGAGGATGAGAAGAACGTGTTGCACATTGCGGTATGGTCAGCGTTGTCGCCGGAGCAGCAAGCGCGCTTTACGCGGTTGGCCGGTTTATTGGGTGGCGGAAAGACGGGCGAAGGAGCTTTCGACGATGGAGTGCACCACTGGGAGACCACAAATTCAGTTGGAAGGCCTGCCCAAAGGTGACGCAGTTGGTGTCGCTTCGCTACCGACTGATGAGGATTGAATCAAGGCCGCCGCCTTCCTCGCAATTAGTTCAAAGCCGATTTGGCGTGACGATTTCTCCAATGCGATCAACTGCTGTCGGGCTTTTGTTGTGTGACCCGATTCTCGCAACAATTCGTCTAAGGCAAGTTCAGCCTCAAAGGTAATGGCTGCAAGCCCATCCGTCTTAGCACGAACCCGTACCTTCTCCAGTTGAACGCGAGAAGCTTCAATCTCTCTGGATCTGGCCAGAATACGGCCCCGTACCAACTGAAATGACATTTGAACGACCGCATTTTCAGTTTGATCTGCGAGCCGACCGAGGCTCTGGGCTTCGACCTTGGCCTCGGATAGTTTCCGCTCGGCAAGTAGCGCTTCCTCCAACGCTATGCCAGCGCTGAGTTCATCATCTCTTTGCTCTTCTTGCTGAAACTGCGCTTTGCACTTTCTTATCGGGTTTTCGGCGTCCTGGGCGTGCCCCTTCTCCATCGTCACTCGCGCCAAGGACAGTTGAGTCTCCGCCGCATTTTGCGTCTCGCCAATCTGAGTGCGCAGCCTGAGTGATTCTTCATAGGACTTCCTGGCGCCCTCCAGATCGTCTCGATCCACCTGCAAGTCGCCCAAACTGTTCAATACAAAGGCGGCCGCGCTATTGTTGTTTGCTTCAGCAGCCAAGGACCCAGCGCGCCGAAAATTGGCTTCGGCGTTCTGAAGATCGCCGCGCTCGTGGGCTATGATGCCGAGGTCGTTGAGCACGAGAGCTACGCCGACGCTGTCTTCGATTGCTTCGTAGTGGGGAATCGCTGCATTCAGCATTCTTGCGGCAGGAGCTAATTCGCCCCGCAACAGCAGTACATCACCCAGGTTGTTATAAGTGGCTGCAGCTCCCTCCTGTTCGTCCAACTGTTGAAACTGCGCCGCAGCTTTGCGCCACATCTGCTCTGCCCGTCTCAGATCGCCCTTGGCATAGAAAACGCCCGCGAAATCATTCAGAGTGCGGGCTTCATTGTATCGGTCACCGGCAGCTGCATACCCTTGGATGGCGTTCTGGCAATCGCGGGTGATGTCGTCGGCTGTCGAGCCGACGGTTGCGCTCTGTTGGCAGAGCACTCCGTAAGCGCGCGCCACAACGAGGGGGGAACCGATCGCCGAGCCTTTGACAACGGCGCGCTTAGCCGCTGCCTGAACGGCTGTCAAGTCCCGGCTCATTTGGCTTGAAGCTTCGAGCAAGTCGATCCGTGGGTCCTCACCGGCCGGCCCGGGAAGCGCGCGAAGAATTGCGGTAGTCTTGATCGCATCTTGTGGATTCGTGTGAACTTGAACAGCGGCCAACAGAAGCCCGTCGTCGAGGCTGTCCGGACGGAGGTCGAAGAGCTCTTTATAAGTCCTCTCGGCAGTTGCCCAATCACCCAAGGATCTTGCAAATTGGCCGGCAATCAGCAATTGCTGTTCCCGCGGCAACTTTGCTGAGAGCTCCGAGGCGCGCTTCGCTTCGGCGGAAGCTTTGGCCCGATAGCCGAGGTGCGATAGAGCATAGGATAGCGATGAGTGGGCGAGTGGGTAACTCGGGTCGGCGGCGACGGCCTTCGTCAACTCTTCGCGAGCACCGACGAAATCGAAAGCCCACAGTTTCTCATTGCCCGTAGAGTAGTGCTTGACGGCTTCCTCGTTCGTTGGGAGTAAAACCAGCGCCGTGCGTTCCTCTTGCGAGGCGAGAGGATACACGCCCAAGCTGGTGCGCAAATCAGCGCCCGCATGTGACACGAGCTCGAACAATTGTTGCTCATCGCCGGTAACCGAATCTTGCGCGATGACGTCGCCACCCGTCGTGTCAAGCACTCGAATGTCGAGCCGAAGGTGGTCGTTTGATTTTCCGGCAAGTAGAACGTATGAGCCGACAACGACAATGTCGGCTCCCGGGTTCTTCTTCAACTGTCCGAGAGCCTTTTGTGGGACGTAGTCGTCCTGCGATATTCCGATTTCCCGTCTGGCAACGGCAACCCGATCGTTTGGAAGGACTCGCAAAGTACCTCCAGCCGAAAGTTCAGTACTCATCATCTCGGTGAAGGCAAAGGACATCCACTCGTCTTCAGGGCGTCCCCGCACGTTTCGAAAGCCCAGTACGGCAACAGCGCGTCGCGGCTTGGAAGGCCGCACAGATGTCGCCGGTGTCTGTGCCACGGACGAGGGATGGGTTCTCCGTGCGAGAAACATAGCTCCTGCACTAAGTGAGACGGCACAGATCAGTATCACCCCGGCATAGGCAAAGAATCGGTTCCTGGGGCTGTGAGCAGGTTCTGTTGTAGAGGCAATGGCCGTCGTCGCCGAAGCTCGCTCACCTAGCGGTTCGACCATCGCTAGAAAACGGTATCCTCGACGGGGAATGGTCTCCACGAATTGCGGAGCATCCGCGTTGTCGCCTAGCGCGTCCCGGACCTTCCGCACCGCTACGCTTAGGCTGTTGTCAAACTCCAAGAAGGTATCTTTAGCCCAGAGCCGTTGACGAACCTCCTCACGGGTGACGATCACGCCCGGGCGTTCCACGAGCATCAAGAGCAGGCGATAGGGCAACTCCTGGAGCTTTACGCGAACACCGTCCCGAGTGAGTGCCCCGTCCGTGGGATCCATCTCAAAAGGGCCAAAGCAATAGCGTTTCGTGGAACTTTGTGAACCGGTGTCCATCGTTTTCCGCCGATGCGGACGAGATTTGCTGAATCTTAACACGCAGGCACGTTGAAGAAGCTCAAGAAAAGTGGCAGTAGCGCACTGAAAACACGACATTTGCCTGTTAAGACAGGATTAAGAGGCTGTTTCGTTGACGAGCGGCCAATCCATGTTGCAAAACGTGTTCAGAGTGATGACGGCAGTTCCAACGGGAAAAACAAAGTGATCGTTCGGAAAGTTCGGAGAGCTCAGCGTTGCGAGTAAAGAGACAAGTTACGGAACGCCGTGGCGATGATTCACGGATGTGGAGATTAGCTACAGCCCGCGGAATCGTGGTCATCCTGCTCACGTCATCTTCCATTTCCTCCACTTTCACAGGAGCACAAAGCGTTTCAACATCGACGCCTACACGTTGGATCGTCGTGAAAGACAAGACGAAGACGTGCCAAATGTCTGTGCCGGGAGACTGGAAGCCGCGAGCAGACCTCCCAGGCCACGTCGTTTCTCCTGAGCACACGGAGTCGATGCTCATTTCCGGTTTCCAGCGTTCTCACCAGCCTATGAGCGAGACTACACAGAAAGCCGTGCAGGCTGACAACGTCTTCGAGAACTCCGCCGACCGCTGGTTCTACGTGTCCAGGCCAATCCTCGGGACAAATGGCAAGCCAACTCTGGTTGTGTACCACGTCGACGTGGCGAGAGATGACGGAACCTGCATCGCACAGATTCTAGTCAATCAGAATCACCAGAAAGAAGAGGTCCAGAAGATAGCGGCGAGCGTTTCAGCTGTCAAACCGCAAGAGAAGCAAAACAGGAGCCAACGATGAAGGAGGGCAAGTGGAGAAACTATGCGGTCGCCTGACACAGGTTTGACGAACCAGGGTCGGTACTCCCTTCGTGTAGAAACGAATCGGTAAAACCTGAAACAGCATAAGGAGAAAAAAGCATGAAGAACTTTTGGAGTGAGGACATGATTCGTTCGATCATCACGGCCTTTTGCCTCTTTGGCGCATTGTGCTTGACAGGAACGTTTGCTGTTGCGCAGAGCGGTACTGCGCAAGATTCCTGTGATGCTGTGCACGCTGCGTACAAGAAGACATTCGACACTCAATCGCAAATGTCGAAAAAAAACAGCGGTGCAGTAGATGTAACCAATGCGCTGGGCGCCATCACAGCCGATGGCTCCAATCGCGAATCGTGCAAGTACTTGCGCGATGACACTCTAAACGGCGAGGCGGTCGGAGTTTACAGCGAGGTCATGAAATCGCGTCTGGGAATAGCCGACGGCAAGCTATGGATCTCAAAAACCAAAGGCCTGGTTTTACAGCAGGAAGTGGAGGTGGACATGGGTGCCAAAGGCAAGGGAAAACAAACCATCGTGTTCGATTACAAGAAGAAATAGAGAAGAGATTTCCGACTACTGACTTCAGAAAATGAGGCTCGTTCTGTTGTCGTGTTTCTTGCATCGAGAGGCTGCAATCAGTGAGGCATCAGCAATGAAGAACAACGCTTCTGTACAGGTCGCCAGCTGGCGCAGCACATACTTTACGTGGATTGCCCTTGTCGTGTTGCTGATCGTCTTTACCGGGTTTGCGCGAACGTACTACCTGAAGTCTTTCTTTGGCACTCCGGCGCTTCCCACTCTATTGCACTTGCATGGAGCGATTCTCACGCTTTGGTTTACCTTGTTTCTTGTACAGGTGCGGCTCGTCGCGGTGCACCGGGTTGATTTGCATCGTCTACTGGGCACGTTCGGAGCGATGCTTGCCGTGCTGGTCCTTTGGGTTAGTTCGGCAGTAGCGATTCGAGCCACGCGGCGAGATTATCTTGCGGACCCGCATTCGGATGCAGCTCTGAGTTTCCTTGCATTTCTACTTCTCGGCGAACTGCTTTCTTTCGCATGTTTTGTTGCGCTCGCACTGCTCCTGCGACGGCGTCCCGAGATCCACAAGCGGTTGATGCTTCTTGGGTCGTGCTGCTTACTCGGCGCTCCTGTCATTCGGATTCCGCTGCATTTCATTCAGACTCTGAACGTGTGGGCCATTTTTGGAACCATCGATTCGATCCCGATGGTGTTCATTCTGTATGACACCATCCGGAATCGCCGGTTACATCCAGCGTTTTTGTGGGGCGGAATCCCGTTCGTTCTAGTGAATCCCACGCTCACGTTTTTCAGCAAGACGGCGGTTTGGATTCATTTTGCAAGATGGCTGGTGGTCTGATGAATTTCCCCACGAACGCTCCGAGCCGCCTCGCTAGCCGGTTCTATCTCTGGTTTCCCGTTTGCGCTTTCCTGATTGTTTTTGCGGGATTCGCTCGCACGTACTACTTAAGGCCGATCTTCGAGGTCAGGCCACTGCCGCTTTTGCTCCATCTGCATGGATTCCTGTTTACGTCGTGGTTCGTTCTGTTTTTTGTGCAAGCGCGACTCATAGCCAAGGATCGAGTCGATCTTCATCAACGACTGGGTATTTTGGGTGTAATCCTTGCGCCTTTGTGTACGGGCGTCGCTTGGACTGTTGCGATTCACGCGGTGAGAAGAAGTTATCTGGCGAATCCGGCCTCGTTCACAAACTTGCGCGGTCGTCCATTGGCTATGGACTTCGGAACGAGCCTCATGTTCTTGGTGCTTGTTGCGATTGCACTCTATCTGAGGAGGCGCCCAGATTTTCATAAACGATTTATGGTTCTAGCTTGTTGCAGCATCCTTCTGCCTGCCATCGGACGCATTCCCTACGTGTGGGACACAATCGGATTTTGGGGATTGGTCGCGGTTACGGAAATCCCACCGCTCGCGTGCATCCTGTACGACACGATCAAACACAGACGTTTGCATCCTGCTTTTGGCTGGGGCGGAGCTGCCGTCTTGGCATCTTTTCCGGCATTCATGCTGATCGGTGTCACTGATCCTTGGCTCAGATTCACGATTTGGCTGAGCCGGTGAGAAGACTGCCTATGTGCTCGAAATGGAAGTCGGTTCTGATTCAGCGGGCTTGTGGGCGTGGATAAGCTGGAATTTCCATCAGAGGACATTTTGAAGGGGAGAATTCGATGAAAACAATGCTGAGAATCGGGCTAATCCTAATCGGTGTTCTGACTATCTGGGTTGCCTGCTTTGCAAGCGAGCGCGGCCAGTCGCTGACTAAGGTACCGGAGCCTTCCGTCGACTTGCAGTCGCTCACGAAGGCGCTTTCGGGTGACCGGTCGCTCGACGTGAAGTGGGAAGCAGACGCCTCGGCAGTTAGTCCTGTACAAACAGTCAGCCTGGTTCTGCTTTGGCGCTGGGACGCTTGGAAGGTTACGTTAGGGAGAATCAAGTGAAAAGCATATTTGGACTGCTGCTTCTACCCTTGCTGTTGTGGCCTCTGGTTGCACCAGAGAGCGCCCGTACGAAATCGGTGACACTTGCAATCACCCACGTCACAGTGATCGACACGGTGGGCGGGCCTGCGCGTCCCGACATGACCGTGCTAATAAACGGGAACCGTGTCACTGAGGTGGGCAAAAGCGGGAAGATTCGCGTGCCCAAGCACGCGCAGGTAGTCATTGCGAGTGGGAAGTTTCTGATTCCCGGGTTGTGGGACATGCATGTCCATTGGTATGAAAAGGATTATCTGCCGCTATTCATCGCCAACGGCGTGACTGGCATACGGATAATGTGGGGCAATCCGATGCATCATCAGTGGCGAAAGGAAATCGAGGCGGGGCAATTGCCGGGCCCGCACATGTTGATCGCCAGCCCACTTGTGGATGGACCGAAACCCGTTTGGCCGGGTTCCATTACAGTGGCCAACGCCTCCGAGGCTCGGCAAGCGGTGATTCAGGCCAAGCGGGACGGGGACGACTTCATCAAGGTCTACTCCCTTCTTCCTCGGGATGCGTACTTCGCCATAGCAGATGAATCGAAGAAGCAAGGCATTCCCTTCGAGGGGCATGTCCCGATTTCAGTTTCCGCGGAGGAAGCGTCGAATGCCGGGCAGAAGAGCATCGAGCATCTCACCGGGGTCCTACCTGCTTGTTCGAATCGCGCAGCGGAGTTGCTCAAGTCATCGCAGGAGACGCTAGCGGCGATCATTGCAGGACAACAGCCGCCGGTGAGTGCTGTACATGGGGCGGCCAGTCGCGAGTGGGAGGAGTTGGCGCTGGAAACGTATAGTCCACAAAAAGCAGAAGCCCTCTTTGCGGAACTGAAAAAGAACCAAACCTGGCAATGCCCTACCCTCACTGTTTTGCGCAGCATGGCTTTTCTTGACGATCCTTCCTTCACCAACGATTCTCGGCTGAAGTACATGCCGCGGGACATAAGAGCTTCTTGGGATCCAAAGACGGATTTTCGCCTCAAGGCCCGGACCGCAGAAGATTGGGCGCGGAGTAAGAAGGTTTTCAGTAAAGACGCCGAGATCGTGGGTGCCATGCAACGGGCAGGCGTGAAGATCTTGGCCGGTACGGATACACTCAACCCTTATTGCTTCCCAGGCTTTAGTTTGCATGACGAGCTGGGTCTCCTCGTCAAAGCGGGACTGTCACCTATGGAGGCCCTGCAGGCTGCCACGCTCAATCCAGCGCGATTTATGGGTAAGGAGAAAGACTTCGGTACGGTCGAAACGGGCAAAATTGCCGATCTGGTTCTGCTCGATGCCAATCCACTCAACGATATTGCGAATACGAAGCGTATCGACGCGGTGGTGCTTGGCGGCAAACTCTTTCCCAGCGCGTCCCTGGACGGGATGCTGGCAAAAGTCGAAGCTCTCGCCAGTAGAAAATCCACCGCCGACGCTCTTTTGAAAACTATCCAGCAAAAAGATGTGAACGCTGCGATCAAGCAGTACCACGAACTGAAGGCCACCGAGCCCACCGCTTACGATTTTGGCGAAGACCAGCTCAACGGTCTTGGTTATCAATTACTGGAAATGAAGAAATTTGAAGACGCGATTCGCATCCTGGAACTGAATGTTGAAGCCTATCCGCAGTCGTCCAACGCGTATGACAGCCTTGCCGAAGCATATATGGACAATGGTGACAAAGACCTCGCCATCAAGAGCTACAAGAAGTCGCTGGAGCTAAATCGAGCAAATGAAAACGCCAAGAAGATGTTGAAACAATTGGCTGCTCAATGATGCCGGTATCACGCGGCTATCACCTTAGGGCCGCTCAGCGCACGATATCGATAGCAAAAAGGAGGTTCACTTGAAGCGACGGATGGTAGCTTTCCTGTTTTTGTTGATCTCTCTCGGCTTTTTTGCTCCGAACCTTAAGTCACAAGAGGGAACGGCGCTGAAACAGCCAGTTGCGCCGGTGCGCACGGTCACTGACGATTACTACGGCACAAAAGTCGTTGACCCGTATCGCTACATGGAGAACCTCAAAGACCCGGAAGTGCAAGCATGGATGAAGGCCCAGAACGATTACACGCGCACGCAGCTCGCGAGGATTCCCGGGCGCGAGAAGCTTCTTGAGCGCATCCGAGAACTCGGTCAGACAGTTCCGAGCGTTGATGCCGTACGGCTACCGGGGGACTTCTACCTTATCCTGAAGCGCCTGCCTACCGAGAACGTTTCCAATCTCTACTTGCGCCAGGGGCTCAACGGGGAGGACAAGCTCCTGGTCAATCCCGAGAAGATCAAGCTGGCGGCAGCGATTCAAAACAAGGGCGCCAACGCAATAACGGGTTCATTGCCTTCGCTAGACGACAAGTACGTTGCCGTCGGCATTGCCCCGGGCGGGTCAGAGTTGACGGAGATTCATGTCTTCGAGATCTCCTCGGGCCACGAAGTTCAGGACGTGATCCACGATGTCTACTGGGTAAAGGATAGCTCGCCGAGTTGGCTTCCGGGTAATCGGTCGTTTGTGTATGGCCGGCCGCGGAATCTGCCTCCCGGCGCGCCGGCGACTGAGGTCGATCAAAAGTCTCGGGTCTACCTGCACGTCCTGGGAACAGAACCCTCGAAGGACCCAGCCGTGTTTGGTTACGGCGTTGTGCCGGAGATTCAGGTCGACCCGCGCTACTTACCATCTGTTGCCATCCCGCTGGACTCCGCGTACGCGATCGGAACAATCCACAGCGGCGCCTCGGGGAACAGCTCGTTTTACATCGAGGCGGCAGCCGATGTGGGAAAATCGAACACAGCGTGGCGCAAGTTCGCGGATTTTTCCGACGATGTAGGCGACGTCGAAGCGCATGGCGATGATCTGTACGTGCTGACTTACAAGAATGCTTCGCGCTACAAGGTTATTCGCACCGATGCTCGCAAGCCCGACCTAGCATCGGCCGAAACCGTCGTTTCGCCGAGCCAAGCGGTGGTCACGGGGATAAACGTCGCCCAGGATGCACTCTACGTGCAATTGCTGGACGGCGGCATCGGCCGTGTATTGCGCGTTCCCTATGGCCCGAAGCCTCAAGCGCAAGAGATCGCTCTGCCGTTTAGGGGGACCGTTTCCTTGGTAGAAACGGATCCTCGCGTGCCCGGTGCGCTGCTCGGGATTGGATCCTGGACTAAAGCGGATAGCGTTTATGCCTATGATCCTGAGACCAAGCGGGTGACCAATACGAAACTTCAGCCGACCGGTCCTTACGATAACCCCACCAATATTGAGTCGACCGAGGTCAAAGTGCGCAGCTACGACGGTACTTTGGTACCGCTTTCCATCGTTTACCCGAAGGGCGTGAAGCTCGATGGGTCGAATCCTACGCTGCTGGGTGGCTACGGCGCGTACGGCTTTGTGGTCCTCCCTCCCCACTTCGATCCGGCGTTGCACCTCCCGTGGCATGAACTGGGCGGAATATATGCGGTCTGCCATGTGCGCGGCGGCGGGGAATACGGCGAGGAGTGGCACCTGGCGGGCAAAGGGCCGACCAAACCCAATACTTGGCGGGACTTCATCGCTTGCGCCCAATATTTGATCCAGCACAAGTACACGTCGCCAGCGCGCTTGGCTGGCACAGGCACGAGCGCTGGCGGCATTCTGATTGGCCGGGCGATTACTTCGCGGCCGGACCTTTTTGCCGCAGCCATTGACTCGGTCGGATTATCGGACACGCTGCGCTTCGAGACCGGTGAGAATGGCGTGCCCAATATCCCGGAGTTCGGCAGCACCAAGACGGAGGCGGGTTTCAAAGCTCTCTATGCCATGAGCGCCTACGCCCATATCAAAGATCACACGCCTTATCCGGCTGTCTTGCTTATGACCGGCGTCAACGACCCACGAGTGGACCCGTGGCAAATGGACAAGATGGCCGCGCGCCTCCAGGCCGCGACATCGAGCGGCAAGCCTGTGCTGCTGCGCGTCAGTTACCACGGCGGTCACGGTCTCATGGGCGGCACGGAAGCACAGTTTCAGGAAACGCTGGCCGACCAGTTGAGCTTCTTGCTATGGCAATTGGGCGACCCGGATTTTCAGCCGAGCAAGAAGTAATTCTGTAGTCCACACGATTTTCGCGGAGATACCAATGATCCAAATTCGAAGTCTATGTCTTGTTGGTGCGCTGGCCATATCAGCGTTCGTCGCATCGGCTCAGCAAGCAGCGCCCGACTTGATCCTTTTCAACGGGAAAATCTTTACGAGCGATTCCGCGCATCCATACGTGCAAGCCCTTGCCATTCGCGGTGAACGCATCGTTGCCACCGGAGATTCTGCCAAGATCAGGGCTCTCGCTGGTCCGCAGACGAAACAAATCGATCTCGCTGGCCACACGGTGATTCCGGGCATCAACGATGCGCATATCCACCTGGAGGTTCAGCCGGCCGGTTCGGTGGAACTGCAGTTCGAGGGACCGAATCCGAACTGGGGCCAAGTCAAACATGCGATTGCTGCGGCGGTGGCGAAGGCTCCCAAGGGAACAATTGTCTTGGGACAAATTGGACCGGCGATCTTTTTCGATGAAACGGTAAATCGTGATTTGTTGGACCAGGTAGCTCCGGAGCATCCGGTGATTCTGACGACATTCACGGGACACGCTTCGATCTTAAATAGTGCCGCGCTCGCCAAGTTTGGATATACCGAACACGAAAAAGACCCGCTTGGTGGGCGAATCGAACGATTTGCCGACGGCAGGCTGACCGGCGTCATTCGCGAGTACGCTGGTTTCCAGTTTTCTCGAAAGCTGGGCGAGATAACGCCTGACAGCGACGCCAAAGCCGAAATAAACAGGACACTCGTCGAAGCGATGCGTCTGGGGATCACTTCTTTGCAGGACATGTCTGGCAGCATGTCGCCCGAACGATGCGTCGAACTCTTTGCGGGTGTTCCGACGCCGATTCGTGTGCGGGTAATCCGCATGCCGGGCACGACCTCGAACAGCCGAAACTCTCCGGAAGGCAGCTCGCTACCTACACATCCCACAACACTCGTTTCTGTAAGCGGAACAAAATGGCTGATTGACGGCGTGCCGCTTGAAAACACTTTTGAATCGCGCCATCTAGACCGGACCCGCCCGCCGAGATCCGTTGAGGAAGGAATGGCGGAGCTGGGCATGACCTTTCCAGAGGCCGAACTTTCGAAGATTCTGCAGGAGATCCTGAAAAGTAACGATCAGCTGCTCCTCCACGTTTCCGGATACCCAGCCCCGGCCGCGGTTCTGGCGAGGATGCAGGCGGCCGGTGGAAAGAATGTTTGGTACGGGAAGCGCGTCCGCTTCGAGCACGGCGACGGCCTTCTACCAGACTTGCTTCCTAGTGTCCGCGAATACGGGATTGTGGTTGTGCAGAACCCTGCACATCTTGCAGTCCGCGCGGTCCTGCCACAGCTTTTTCATGACAAAGGGTTGGAGAAGGGACAGGCGTTGGCATCTTTGCTCGACGCCGGCATACCTGTCGCCCTGGGATCGGACGGCCAGATGAACCCGTATTTGAACATCATGTTTGCCTCCACACATCCGGACAGGCCTTCGGAGGCCATCACGCGCGAGCAGGCGGTGATTGCCTACACTCTGACCTCTGCCTACGCCGAATTTGCAGAGAAGGACAAAGGCAGTCTAGAACCGGGAAAACTCGCCGATCTTGCGGTTCTGTCGCAAGACATTTTCAGTGTGCCCACGGCAGACCTGCCAAAAACCAAATCTGTGTTGACGCTGGTGGGCGGAAAAACTGTGTACGACGCAGGGGTCGTTCGCTAGCGGGGTGGAGTCAATGGAGCCTAAAGACAGCTTTCAGGGCGGGATTCTGCGAGTCGCGCAATTTGCGGCAATTGTTGCGCTCCTTCTTTTGTATGTGTACGGCGGCTTAATCGCGATTCGCGTCGCTGCAGCACTGCTTAGCTGGAATTTCCATCAGAAGACATTTTGAAGTGGAGAATTCGATGAAAACAATGCTGATTCGATTTATCGCGGGCCGACGATTTGCAATCGCCGGCTGCGTTTCTTTTGGAGGAACCGTGAAGAGCCGCCATTGCGCAGTCGCTTTGCAGCGCGCCGTTTGTTTGCTCGCATTGTTTTGCTGGGGTTCATCCCTTCGAGGGCAAGCACCCGCCGGAAAAACGCGGACCTATTATGTTGCTGCCGACGAAGTCAACTGGGACTACGCACCCACGGGGCGTGATGAGGCGATGGGCCATCCGTTCGATGCACTGCAAAAAGGCTACACCGATTCGGGCCCGCACCGGATCGGGCGTATTTACAAGAAGGCGATCTACCGCGAATACACAGACGACACCTTCACGACTCTGAAGGAGCGCAGCGCGGAGGGCGCGTATCTTGGCCTGCTCGGGCCCATTCTTCGCGCGGAGGTAGGCGACACGATAAAAGTCGTTTTCAAGAATAAGGCCACACATCCCTTCAGCATGCATCCGCATGGAGTTCTCTATCAGAAGGACTCGGAGGGCGCGGATTATAACGACGGAACGTCTGGGGCGGACGAAAGCGATGGCGCGGTGCCTCCCGGCGAGACGCACACGTACGTTTGGCAAGTACCAGAGCGTGCCGGACCGGGACCGAACGATCCCAGCTCGGTCTTCTGGCTCTATCACTCGCACGCCGATGAATTGCGGGACGTGGCTTCCGGTTTATTCGGCGTGATTGTAGTGACGCGCCGGGGAATGGCGCTGCCGGATGGGCGTCCGAAAGATGTCGACCGCGAATTTGTGACGATGTTCGTCGCTCTCAATGAAAACGAAAGCTGGTATCTGGAGGACAACATCCGCGACCACACGACGGACCCGAAAGGAGTGGACCGCACAGACTTTTCCCAGGTTACGCCGGAGGGAATTGTTGTGTCATTCCCAGTCACGGGCTTTGGGGGGACGAACGTCAAATCTTCCATAAACGGATACATTTTCGGAAATATGCCTCTGATGAAGATGAAGGCAGGAGACCGCGTGCGCTGGTACGTCACAACGCTGGGAGACTTCAACAATGCGCACTCGCCGCACTGGCATGGCAACACAGTAATGGTCGGAGGGCAGCGGACGGATGTTTTATCAGTGCTTTCGGCGCAGATGATCACCGCGGATATGGTGCCAGATATGCCTGGTATCTGGTTGTACCACTGTCACATTAGCGATCACATGCTGGCAGGGATGGTTGCGCGTTATCAGGTAACGCCGCGCTAGGCCAAGAAGACATTTTAAAGGGGAGAATCCGGTGAAAACAATGCTGAGAATCGGGCTAGTCCTAATCGGCCTTCTGACTTTCTGGCTTACATGCTTTGCGAATAGTGACGCACGGGCACACGGCCAGTCACCGAGCAATTCTCCGCAACCTCCTGCCGAGATGCAGAGCTTGGAAAAGGCGCTCGTCGGCAAATGGTCCACGACCTATGAATTTGCGGCGGGTGGCATGTCTCCCACCGCAGGCACAGGCACGGGCGAGGAAGTCTGGCGAGGTGGTCCCGGCGGATACGTTTTGATGGAAGAGGAGCATGTCCGTGCTCCGTTTGGTGAAGTCTATCTCTTCGGGCTGCACTGGTGGGACAAGAGCACAAACAGCCTGCACGGGATGCTCTGTAACAATTCCGGTTCCGCCCCTTGCGATCTGAACTCCTACTACAACAGTTCTCTCAAGTGGGACGGGGAGCAGCTGACAAT
>JBARCY010000106.1:0-12187 GCA_049794595.1 Candidatus Acidiferrum sp. | reverse complement strand
CCATTTCTCCCGCATGTAAGCCGTCTCACCCATCCGCGTGTACGTTCTCGCCTCTTCCGTTCTCGTAATCGACATCCTGCCGCCGCGCGCATCCGGATCGAAAATGTCGTTGTTCCCCAGCCACAGTTCAAACGGCAAATTCGATCGCAGCGGAATCAACCGATGAAATGCAACGTAGTTGCGAACTGTCCACGGCACACAGCACAATATGGCCAGCCCGGCCGCCAGTCCTGCGCGTTTCCACCGGAAGCTGCTCGCTCCCCGCCCGCGCCACACCGCCCAAGCCAATAGAAACGGTAGCAGCGCCCCCAGCGCCGGATTCGTCATCAGCGACAACCCCCACAACAATCCGTATCCGCACCAATCCGGCACCCGCTCCGATTCCGCCAGCTCCAATGTCGCCCACAAAATAATCGCGGCTAGCAGCGCCGAGAGCGACGTATCCCAAATCCATTCAAACGGCATCAAAATCGCATTCGGGAAAATCGCCCAAAGCCAAGCCGCCCCGCTCGCCACTCCCAATCCTTTTATTTTTTTCCCCGAGTAAAAAATCGGCACGCAAGCCGCCGAAGAAAACAATATGTTGGCCGTGACACACGCAAAAAAGGCCCGCGCCGTGAAAATTCCGAATATCTTGAACGCAGCCGCAACCAATGCTGGATAAACCGGCGCCAGCCAAGCCGTCGGCCCAGTGTTAGTTCGAAACACGTCGCTGAATCCCGCGCCTCGCGCCAAAGCCGCCGCGATGTTTCCCGTCTCCTGCTGAAACGGCACAATCCCCAGCACGCCCGGCGGAATTTTCCGCGCCTGGTCTCGCGCATATGCCATGCGGACACCCATCGCCACGATCACAATCAGCGCCAGCGAAGTCGCCGCCTTTTGAATCGCCTTTTTCATCAGAGTAAAATCATTTTTCTTTCGCCCGTCGAATCGCCCTTTTGCAGCGCGACAAATGTACTGGCTGCAACAAACTGTGACAAGCGCACGCAACAATTTCACGCTACAATAAGAGGGTTATGCTCACGGTCAATAATATCTCTATGCGTTTTGGTCCCCGGGTCCTCTTCGAGGATGTTACCTGCACCTTCATGGCCGGGCGCCGCTACGCCGTTACCGGCCCGAATGGCGCCGGCAAATCCACCTTCATGAAAATCCTCACCGGCGAACTCGAGCCCACCAAAGGCTCGATCACGCGCCCGAAAAAAATGGGCGTTCTGCGCCAGGATCAGTTTGCGTTCGACCAATTTCGCGTCATCGACACCGTCATCATGGGCAACGGCGCGCTTTGGAAAGCGCTCGAGGAGCGCGACGCTCTTTACGCCAAGCCCCACGAGGAATTGACCGACGCGGACGGCATGCGCCTCGGCGAACTCGAAGGCATCGTCGGCGAAGAGGGCGGCTACACCGCCGAGTCCGACGCCGGAACGCTGCTCGACGGCCTCGGCATCGAAAGCTCGTTTCACGAGCGCAAAATGGGCGAACTGCAGGGCGGCCAAAAGGTGCGCGTGCTCCTTGCGCAAGCCCTTTTCGGAAATCCCACCGCTCTCCTGCTCGACGAGCCTACCAACAACCTCGACCTCGATTCCGTGCACTGGCTGCAACGTTATCTGACGGACTACGAAGGCGTGCTCATCGTGATTTCGCACGACCGCCATTTTCTCAACAGCGTCTGCACGCATACCGCGGACATCGACTACGAAACGATCATCATGTACGTCGGCGGCTACGACGACATGGTCGTGGCGAAAACGCATGTCCGCACGCGCATCGAATCGGAAAATGCCAATCGCGAAAAGAAAATCGCGCAACTCAACGATTTCATCGCGCGGTTTTCAGCGGGCACGCGTTCCGCACAAGCCACCTCGCGCAAAAAAGAAGTCGAGCGCCTGCAAACCACCGAACTGGCTCGCTCGAACATTCAGCGGCCGTACATTAAATTCGACATGAAGCGGAATTCCGGAAAGCATCCTCTCGAAATCCGCAGCGTCGAAAAGTCCTACGGCGACCTTAAAGTGATTCCGCGATTTTCAGCGGCGGTGACGCGCGGAGAAAAAATCGCGCTGATGGGCCGCAACGGCGCCGGAAAAACCACGCTGCTGAAATCGCTGGTCCTCAACGCGCCCGGTTTCATCGAAGACGACGATCGCCAGTTCAAAATCAATGGCGGCGAAACAAAATGGGGCCATGAAGTCGCCGTGGGCTATTTCGCGCAGGACCACGGCGAATCCATCACCAAAGGCACTACGGCTATCGAGTGGCTCTGGCAGTTCGATCCATCCGCCAACCAGCGGGAGCTGCGCGGGCTGATGGGCCAGATGCTTTTCAGCGGCGAAGATGCGCTGAAGCCGACGAACGCGCTTTCCGGCGGCGAGAGGGCGCGGCTGATTTTCTGCCGGCTCATGTTGCAGAAGCCGAATTTCCTGGTGCTCGACGAGCCGACCAACCATCTCGATCTGGAATCCATCAACGCGCTCAATATCGCTTTGCAACGCTATGACGGAACCGTTTTGCTCGTAACGCACGATCACGACGTGATTGATGAAGTCGCGACGCGCATCTGGCATTTCCACGACGGCAAGATCGAGGACTTCAAAGGGCCGTACGAGGAGTTCGTCGCGTACGCGGAAGCGAAGGCTTCCTAACCCAATTTCTCGAAACTTCTCGAAGGGAAGCAGGTTTTTGCTTTGCTTACTTCCCTTCTTATTTTTTCTCTCGTTCTCTCTTTTTAGCTCCTTATAAATTCCAGCGCTGCAATCGGAGCACAGACTGAAGTCTGTGCTACTACTCCTTTGTGGCGCGATCGATCAAGCTGGCGATGTTGTTGTGCAGGTTCACGCGGGCCGCGTCATGGAGATACATCATGTGGCCCGAGTCGTAGTAATCCAATTTAACGTTTTTCTGCAGTTCCGCGGGCAAGCCGAGGTGCTCCATCGTAAATTCGGTGGCGAAAAACGGCGTGGCCAAATCGAAATAGCCGTTCTCGACTTGAACGAGCAACTTGGGGTTGGTGATCATCGCTTCCGCGAGATCGCCTTGGACGTTCGGTCCGCTTGGGAAAAATCCGCGCGGCCCTCGGGATTTGCGAGTCCAGTTCCAGCCACCACCGCCGCCGCTGGTGTTATGGTAGACCTCATCCTTTCCGAATTTCAGCTCGTCGTGGTTGTAGGCATTTACGAGCGCCGTATACGCGCCGCCGACGGCCGGTCCCTCCGGATCGCCCTGGGCAAATTCTTCCAGCAGGTCCGAGGTGTAACCGGAGAAGCGCGCGTCAATTCGTCCGGTGGTGAGACCGCGGCTGCGCTGCAATTCAGCCATGAATTGCGGCAAGGACACGCGAAGATCCGCCTTCATTATGTAGTCTTCACTCAGCCCGGTAAAAGAGGAGAGCTTTTTGGCCACCGCGGCTTTTTCATCGGCAGGGAGTTCGGCGCCCTTGAAGAGCGCGGCGGAATATTCGCCCTGCGCATATTTGCGCGCTTCTTCGACGAACGCCGGCAAATCGGCCGGCTGATCTTTCAAGACTTTGTGATACCAGGCGACGGCGGCATAGCTCGGCAAATAGTAGACAAAGGAGCGGTCATCGCCGGTGGGAAAAGTGATAGTGGAAAGATCGAGGACCGAGGAGATCAGAACGATGCCGTTCAGATGAATGGTGTAGTGGTTCTGCAAATAATTACCGAGAGCGGCGGAGCGGAATGTGCCGTAGCTTTCGCCAATGAGGAACTTCGGGGAATTCCAGCGGTCATTGCGGCTGAGATAGGTGTCGATGAATTGACCGAAAGCTTCGATGTCTTCGTCGATCCCGTAAAAGTCCTTAGGCTCTGTTTTGCACACGGCGTGGCTATAACCGGTGCCCATGGCGTCGATGAAGACGAGGTCGGTTTTGTCGAGCAGGCTTTCCGTATTGTCGACGAGCTTGTAAGGAGCAGGCGGAGTGAACGTGCCGTCAACGGTCCAGACGCGGCGCGGGCCGAACGCGCCCATGTGCAGCCACATGGTGGCGGAGCCGGGACCACCATTATAAAGGAATGAAATAGGACGGGTGGTGAGATCTTTCACGTCGCTGCGCGTGTACGCGACGGAATACATGAGGCCCGTAGCGTCGCCTTTTTCATTTTTGAGAAGCGTGGTGCTGGCGGTGGCTTTGTAAGGAATGGCTTGGCCGCCGAGGCGGATGGTGTGATCGGTTACGGAAACTTCTTCTTTCTTTTCGGCGGCGTCGCATTTGTCCGGAGCTTTGGCTTCCGGAGCGTGGCCTTCTCCCCGCTCGGGCGTTTGCGCGGCTACGCGCGCGGTCTGGCCGAAGCATAGGAAAATTCCCGCGGCAAAAATCCACAAACATTTTTTCATTGTATGGTCCCCCACCTGTCGAATTGGATTGTGATGCGTCCCCTGAATCCGGCGCGATTGTATGTTGTGGGGGGCGGCGGAGTCAAAGAGTCGTGACTGTTGATTGGTGAGTGTTGAGTTGTGACTGGTGATTCGTGTTGCGTGACCCTTGAGCCAGTCCAAGTAAGAGGCGGACGGAGCACAGCCAAGATTGGCTGTGCCACTGGGGAATGACACTGGGTGGCGGCAGAGCACAGCCAAGATTGGCTGTGCCACTGCGGAACGAGCATGTGCGGCGGTGGTCATGAGGGTTTCATTGTGGGGTCGGGTTCGGGGATGGAGGCGTCCCAACCGGGCGCGGCCTCCGCAGAGGTATTCGATGCAGGAGCGACGGTTGTACTGACTTCTTCGTAGAGCGTTTCGGCGGAAGAGTCGGCGTCGGAATCTAGCTCTTGGGGCGCGGCGGGGTCAGCGATCCCAGCTTCGAGGTCGGCGTCGATGGCGGGGAGGGTGCGGAGCTGGAGGCTGCTGATGTAGGCCAGGACGGCGGCGCGGCGAGGGGAGATGTAGTTGTTGGCGAGGAGGATATAGAGGTTACGGAGGGAATTGTTGATTCCCTGGGCGGTTTGGAAGGCGTGGCAATCGGTCAGAAGGGCAGTCTTGAGATTGAGAGTATCGGCTTTGTTGAACTCCTGGGTGTGCGTAAAGCAGAAGGGAGCGCCAGGGGCCGTGACGGCTAGCTTGCAACGGCGGCCCGAGGGCCTGCGACGCTGGCAGCGAGTTGCGTCGCTGGTGGAGATGGTGTTAGCGGACTGAGGTTTGGTGTTTTCGAGCTTGGTCATTTTTTTTTCTCCAGATTGAGGTGAGGGGGTAATACCCCACCCCGGGTGTTTTTCGTAAGAGTGGCAAACAAAGGGCTTATGGTTGACGCGGCGTCAAGAGCGTCAAAGGCGTCAAGGAAGGAGAAGAGGCAAAGTGTTGAAAGTTTAAAGTTGACGGAAGAAAAAGAAGGTCCCTCATTGCGTTGGGGATGACCCGCTCGGGGATGGCCAAGCTGAGAAAGGTTCCGACGGGGGCGGGGTAAGGCCTGGGCGCAGAGGCGGCGGGGAGACGACGAGATCGTCGGAAGAGGACAGGGGCTTACGTTCACAACACATCATAGCGCATTAGTTACCAGTTGTCAATACATTTTGTTGTGTACTCGTAAGTCATTCGAACGGGGAGGGCTGGTTCGAATGGCGGTGGCGGAAGTTGCGGGAATGGAAGGGGTTGGCGGGGAGGTTAGTGGTTTGATACGGCTGTGGAAATGTGTGGAAAACATCCTGGAGGTTGGAGATTGGAAATTAAAAGTTAGAAGAAGGGGAAAAATCCGCACCATTGCAAAGACGACAAGAGTGCGGCACCCGGCTCCCGTAAATACTGCGGACAAGTCATGGAAGAAGTTGACAGTCGGCACGCATCCACGTCATCCGCTGACAGGTCATTCTGTCAGGAGAGGCGGCGCTATCTGGGACAAGAGGAAGAACACAGCCATGATTAGCAGTGTCACCAGGCTGAGAAATTCGGAAAAGAGCACAGCCATGATTGGCTGTGCCACGGCTAGGGGAAATTAATTTGGTTGGCGCTGGACCAGAGCCAGGCTTTGGGATTTTTGGCAAGGCCGGCGGTGACGGGGTTGGACTCGATGTAGGCGCGGATGCGGTCGAATTGGGCGGGGTTGCGGACCCAATGGTCGAATGATTCGTCCTGCCAGAAGTGTTGCCCGGTGCGGCGGAGAATGGCGTTGGCGTTGCGGGCGGTTACGCCTTTTAAGCCATTGGTTACACGGGAGAGCGGGACTTTGGGCGTGATGAGCAGATGGACGTGGTTGGGCATGACGACGAAAGCGTGCAGGGCGTAGAAGTTCAGCTTTTGGGAACCAAGATGGATAGCGTCCGTGACGCAACGGGCGACAGTGAAATCCCTCAACCAAAACGGCCCGGACGTGGCTTTGTCCAGGATGGAGTCCATTTCCTTGAACCTTCTTCCTGAAGAGCTGGCGGGAGGCGGAATTGTGGCACAGCCAATCTTGGCTGTGCTCTTGGGTGAATTGGGGAGTGAGCCAAAGAGTCTCCAGGTTAGGAAAATGGGGGCAGATTCTGGGAGCCAGTGAGGGAGATTGCGGTGGTAGAAGGGCTTAGTTGAGGGCATAGGTCTGGGCACAGAGTATTTGTGTGAGAACTATACTATAAATTATAGCTTGGATAATCACGGCAAGAGCACAGCCAGGATTGGCTGTGCCACACAAAAAGAAGAAGGGGCACGGCGTGGGCCGTGCCCCGTGGAAATATTTGGTTAGAGAGAGACTAGCTGTTGCCGAGGTATTCGACGTGACAGTAGGTGCCTAGGCGGACGTTGTAGGCTAGGTACCAGCCGACGTGGTCGGGGTCTTCGTAGATGACGATCTGGTCGGAATCCCATAGCCAGTCGCCGCAGAAGCCGAGGTCAGCCGGAGCGACGCTGAAATAGAAGCCGTTGAACCAGAAGCGGGAAGGACCGCCGCCAGCGAGATGCCAGACGTGGCCGCGGCCGAAGCCGCCGGTGAAGTGGCCGTGCTCCCAAGGATGATCGATATGATACTTCGGATCATTGGGGCCGGAATCGTGGCCAACCCATTTGCCGTTGGTGTGGACGTGTGGGGCTTCGGGGTGGCCGGCTTTATCGGAATATTTGGGAGCTTCGGCTGGGGCGGCATGCGGAGCAGCCTTGGCTGGGGGAGGACCCTTACGAGGTACATAGCCGTGGCCGACGTCTTTGGCCTGCGGAGCCGGATGCTGCTGCTTGTCTTTTTCTTGCGCGAGAGCAGGAACGGAACAGATCAAGAATAGTGCAAGAACTGCGAGAAGTGATTTCATGCGAGCCTCCGTATTACGTTTGTGAAACTGTAATGCTGGAGCTGGGAATTTTGCTGCTTGCTTCGGGCCGAAACCGTGACGCTTACAACTTACAAAACCCGCAAGCGATAGTAAAGTCGCTTTCGTAAGCCGTTGGCTTGGTGACGCAGGCCGAATTGCTGCAAAGCTAAAGATTAGACGCTTCGTGTGGGGCAAAAGGTTACGGTTTACAAATTTTTCGAGCTAGAGATTTTTTGAGGCGCGGAAGGCGCGAACGACGGCGGCGACGTCGCGTTGATCGGCGTCGACTTGGGAGTTGAGGCGGCGCATTTCGTCGGCGGAGATTTTGCCGGCGAGATCGGAGAGTGCGGCGCGGAGTTGAGGGAATTTTTCGAGGGCGGATTGGCGGACGATGGGGACGGCGTCGTAGGGCGGGAAATAGTGGAGATTATCTTCGAGGGCGACGAGGTGGAGAGAATCGATGAGGCCGTCGGTGGAATTGCCGGCGACGATATCGACTTGATGATCGACGAGAGCGCGGTAGAGAAGGCCGAGGTCCATGACGTTGGGAGCGGCGGCGAAATGGAGATTGTAGTGCGTGCTCCAGCCGGGGAAGCCGTCGGGGCGTTCGAGGAATTCGTAGCCGACGCCGACGCGCCATTGGGGAGCGATGGGGGCGAGGTCGGACATGGTGCGGAGATGGAGTTTTTGGGCGTCTTCGCCGCGGACGACCATGGCGAAGGTGTTTTCGAAGCCGAGAGGCTCGGTGAGAACGAGGTTGAAGCGCTGGGCGTATTCCTGTTTGACGCGATTGTAGATTTCGGCGGAAGAGTCGGAGCCGGGAGATTCGTTGAGGACGGCGGTGAGGGCAGTACCGGTGTATTCGACGTAGAGATCGATGTCGCCAGCGAGGAGAGCTTTGTGGATGAGGAGAGTGCCGCCCAGATTGGTTTTGCGCTCGACGGGGATGCCGGTGCGGGATTCGATGTGCTGGGCGAGAAGTTCGGCGAGGATGACTTGCTCGGTGAAAAACTTGGAGCCGATGGTTAGGTGGGGCGAGCTGGGCTTGCGGCAGGCGGAGACGAAGAAAAGGAGGTTCAGGAGGTAAACGAGATAAAGGAAGTAAAGGATCAGACGACGCATGTTAAGTGGGTGGTTAGGCCGAATGGGGAATCTAACACAGAGGTGACGGAGAGCACAGAGAAGAAGTGAGGACGAGGAGAGAGAAGGAGAAAAGTGTGGCGGCAAAGAAATGCTTAGGTGACGCGGAGGCGGCGCTCAAGGAGGGCTAGGAGGAGGTCGGCGAAAATGGCTAGCAGGGCGGCGGGGATGGCGCCGGCCAGGATGACGGAGTCGTTGACCATGGCGACTCCGCGAAAGATGAAGGTGCCAAGGCCGCCAGCGCCAATGGCTGCGGCGATGGTGGCGACGCCGATGGTGATGACCGTGGCGGTGCGAATGCCGGCGAGGATAACGCTGAGTGCGAGCGGGAAGCGGACGCGGAGGAGAATTTGTGTGGTGGTCATGCCCATGGCTTCGGCGGCTTCGAGGATGGCGGGGTCGATGTTGGTGAGGCCGACGTAGGTGTTACGGAGAATGGGGAGAAGAGCGTAGAGAACGAGGGCGACGATGGCGGTACGGCGGCCGATGCCGCCGATGAATGGGATGGGGATCAGGAAGCCGAAAAGGGCGAGGCTCGGAATGGTTTGAAAAACGCTGGCGACGCCGAGCGCGATAGAGCGAAGGCGGCGATGCTGGACGATGAGCATGCCGAGCGGGACGGCGATGCCCACGGCGAATGCCATGGCGATGACGACGAGAGTGATGTGGTCGAGGGTGGCGCTGAAAATTTCGGAGCGATGAGCAAGGAAGAAGTTCCACGCGGTCATGAGGAGACTCCGTTGGAAACGGAGAGGGAGTCAGCGAAAGCGTGGACTTCGGGGTGGCCGAGGCGGAGAAAATCCTCCGGGGCGGCGAGGGCGACTAGACGGCCTGCGTGGAGAAGAGCAATACGCGAGGCGAGAAGGAGTGCTTCGCGAATGTCATGGGTGACGAACACGATGGTTTTATTTAAGCGGCGAGCGAGGGCGCGGAATTCGCGCTGAAGTTCGGCACGCGTGACGGGATCGAGGGCGCCGAAGGGTTCGTCCATAAGAAGGATGGGAGGATCGGCGGCTAGTGCGCGGGCGACGCCGACGCGCTGGCGCTGACCACCGGAGAGTTCGCGTGGATGGCGTTTGGAATATTCGGCGGGATCGAGACCTACCAGGCGCAGAAGCTCTTCGACGCGGGCGGCGATGCGGGCGGAATCCCATTTTTCCAGATTGGGAACGAGTCCGATGTTTTGCGCGACGGTGAAATGCGGAAATAGGCCAGCATCTTGAATGACGTAGCCAATGCCGCGGCGCAAACGGATGGGATCGGAGCCGGTGGTGGCGCGCCCATCGACAAGAACTTGGCCCTCTGAGGGAAGAAGCATTCGATTGATGAGCTTTAGGAGGGTGGTTTTGCCGCTGCCGCTGCGTCCGAGTAGGACAAGGGTTTCGCCGCGCGAGATGGTTAGAACAATGTTAGAGACGATGGCGCGGGCGGGAATATCGATTATGCGATAGCTGACATCGCGAAATTCGATGGCTACATCGGGAGGATCCTCGGTTTTCGTTTTCATTTCGATTGACACTCCCAGGGCAGCGAGGGACCATCTTAATGCACCTAGCCTTCCTGGCGCGGAATTATGGCGCATCCTTATTGCGCTCGGCGCATCCAACGTAGGGGGAAGAGGCCATGGGAGCTACCGCCACAGCTGTCCGCATTCGACACGACCTCCATGCCAGACTATTGAACGCCCGCGCGCAGACGGATGAGTTGTTTCGCATTGTGCGTGACGAGGCGATCTACGACAGGCCTATTCCTGAGCGGCACCGAATCATTTTTTACCTGGGACATGTGGAAGCGTTTGATTGGAACTTGCTGGCGGAGCGCGCGTTTGGATTGCGACGGACGCAGCGAACCTTCGATGATCTGTTCGCGTTCGGGATCGACCCCGTGGGAGGGGGATTGCCGAGTGATGGGCCGAATGATTGGCCGACGCGCGAGGAAGTAGTGGAGTACAACCGGCGCGTGAGAAACGAGTTGGATGCGGCCATCGAACCTGCGCTGGGGCGACCCGAAGAGGGGCATCCTTATCTGGTGGCGATGCTGGAAGTGGCCATCGAGCACCGGTTGATGCACGCGGAGACGCTGGCGTACATGCTGCACCGGCTGCCCGCGCGGAGAAAGATTCGAGGGCCGGTTGGGCAGAGCTTCAGCGCGCCGGCGTTTAAGTCGCGCCTGGTAGAAATTCCCGCGGGACGAGCGACGCTGGGGCTGAAGTACGTTAACGGAGATGAGTTTGCGTGGGACAACGAATTGGATCCGCATGAAGTGGAGATCGAGAGATTCGCAATTGAGAGCGGGAACGTAACGAACCAGGATTTTTTGCGATTTATACAGGCAGGCGGGTACGGGAATCCTACGCTGTGGAGTAAAGAGGCGTGGGAGTGGAAAGAAAAGGAAGGCGTGGAGCATCCGGCGTTCTGGAAACGAGACGGGAATCTTTGGATGTACTGCGCGATGTTCGGAGAGATTCGCTTGCCGCTGGACTGGCCGGCTTATGTGAGCCACGCGGAAGCCAGCGCATATGCGAAATGGCTGGGGCGTACGCTGCCGAGCGAAGCACAATTTCATCGGGCGGCGTATGGAACGCGCGAGGGCGGGCGAGAACGGAGTTATCCCTGGGGAGAAGAACCACCTAGCGCGCGGCACGGCAATTTTGATTTTCGGCATTGGGATCCCTGCCCTGTGGGGGCTTTTCCAGCAGGCGCGAGCGCATTCGGGGTGTCCGATTTGGTGGGGAATGGGTGGGAGTGGACGCGGACGCAGTTTGCGCCCTTCCCCGGATTCGCGCCAATGCCCTTTTATCCCGGCTATTCCGCGAATTTCTTCGATGGCAAACACTATGTGATGAAGGGAGGATCGCCGCGAACGGCTGCGTGTATGTTACGGCGATCCTTCCGGAACTGGTTCCAGCCGCACTACCCGTACGTCTACGCAACATTCCGTTGCGTGGAAGACTAGCGCTAGCAAGACAAGCCAGGGCCCTGGGAGACGACATGCTGATGCAAACCCTTCCGCAGAGACATGTGTCCGAATTCGCGGCCGATGTGCGCGAAGGCCTGACGAAGAGCGGACAACGAGAATTGCCGTCGAAATATTTGTACGACGAAGTAGGCTCGGCGCTGTTTGAGGCGATTTGCGTCTTGCCGGAATATGGCCTTACGCGCGCGGATGCGCGGCTGTTGGAAAAGCATGCACGCGAGATCGTTGGGCTTCTGCCATCGCCGGTGCACGTGGCGGAACTCGGGAGCGGAAGCGGAAAAAAGACGCGCTGGATACTGGAAGCGCTCTCGCAGCGGCAAAAGACGTATTACTTCCCGATCGAGATTTCGCCCTCGGCGCTGGCGGCGTGCGAAAAGGAACTGGGCCAGATCGATCTGGTGAGCATCGTCGGGCACGAGCAGCCGTATCTGGAAGGATTGCGGACGGTGGCCGATGGGCGCGCCGAGGGCGATCATTTGCTGGTGCTATTTCTTGGAAGCACGATTGGGAATTTCGATCGCGATGCGGGAGAGGAGTTCTTGCGCAGCGTTCGGGGGATATTGCGCGAGGGCGATGCTTTGCTCCTGGGTACGGACCTGGAAAAAAGTGTCAAAGATCAGTTGTTGGCGTATGAAGACCCAGCCGGGGTAACGGCGGCCTTCAATTTGAATTTGCTGGCGAGGATCAACCGGGAGCTGCGCGGCGATTTCGATCTGGGGAATTTCCGCCATGAAGCGCGTTGGAATACGATCGAACGGCGCATGGAGATGCACCTGCGCTCAACCTGCAGGCAGCGCGTGGAAATACCAGCGGCGGGGCTGCGCGTGTCGCTGGACGAAGATGAAACG
>JBARCY010000105.1:0-8033 GCA_049794595.1 Candidatus Acidiferrum sp. | reverse complement strand
TGGCCAGATTTCCAGCATCACGGATTATGTGCAGTCCGGACGCAACATCACCTACACGTACGATGCTCTTTACCGCCTGACCAATGCAGCGACAACTGGCAGTGGTGACTTTCCAGCCTGGGGGCTTTCGGAAGCGTACGACCGCTATGGGAACCGCAGTGCGCAGAGCATTTCCTCCGGCTGTTCGGGAATTACGTGCCCGACGAATTCGGTTAGTGTCAGCGCGACGACGAATCACATCACCGGCTCGCCGTATCTTTATGATGCCAGCGGCAATATGACTGATGACGGCTCGAATACAATAACCTACGATGGCGAAGGCCACGCGGTCACGGCAAGTGGCGGCCTGGGTTCCGGGACGTACACCTACGACGGGAATGGCTTGCGAGTGAAGAAAGTTGCGGGCAGCACGACGACGGTGTACATCTTCTCAGGATCGAAGGTCGTTGCTGAGTACGCGAACGGTGCTGCGCCAAGCTCACCCACGGTTGAGTACATTTACGGGGGCAGTGCGTTGCTAGCGAAGATCAATTCCTCGGGTACCTTCTATTATCATCAGGATCATCTGTCGAACCGCATGGTGACGAATTCAAGCGGCGGGGTCTATACCTTCATGGGGCACTTCCCGTTCGGTGAATCGTGGTACAACGGCACGAACGATAAGCTGTACTTCACGACGTACGAGTACGATGCAGAGTCGGGGAACCATTACGCGATGGCGAGATATCACGTGAGTCGGTTGGGGCGGCTGTCGTCGCCTGACCCGCTTGCCGGATCGACGGCAGACCCGCAGTCGCTGAATCGCTATAGCTATTCGATCAACGACCCAAGTAACGTAACTGATCCCTCGGGAGCCCTCGCAGGGTGCTCTACAGCGCAAGCAAAGCCGAAGGACAAATCGCAGCAGGCGTCTGGAGGCGGCCACTCAGACACAGACGCTTTGGATTCCGGCACAGATGCAAACGATGCGAACGCAGACCCTCCGCCGCAGAACGGATGTGTGTCACATGCTAATCCGTTTGGCGGAGGAGGTGCCGATCTCGACGGCGGCTACGCGGGGGACGACAGCGGCGATCTCCCCAGTGGTGCATTCTTGCCCGGCCAAAGCACACCCGGCGGAATTGACCCTGCCAGTCAAATTGCCTTGGAGAATGTTCCAGTTTATGGATTAGTAGCAGATTGGGGACAGGTCGGACACTACGAGGTGAGCGGTGGGAATACGGGCTGCACTAGCGGCGCTGCAATTTGCCTTGTGAGCGTCGGAGTGCCTGAGTATGGGGTTACTGGCTATGAGGAGGTACAGGTTGGGTCGGGCCTGGACCTTTTGGGACTCACAGGGCCACAACAATCTGGCCCCATCAGCAACCCCGGCCCCAGTTCGCAAAAGCGGCAGCCGCAATCGCAGGCAAATAACAAACCCGGCTTCTGGTCGTGCACCTTTAGTGCGGGACCCGGCGCGGCGTTGGGGACAACAGCGCTTGACGCAATCGGAATAATTCCGGGCGGCGGGAACGTACTCCACGGCGTCCAACTGGCCGCGGGGGTCGGCGCATTAGGGCTGTCTCTTGGAAGAGCCAGCTTCAGTGAAGCGGCCGTTGGCGGCGCGACTACCGGACTGGCTTTTGCGGACGCAGCTGGCGAGACAGCAAATATCGCTGTCCATGGAGTCGAGATAGTTCCAGTATTAGGCAATATCGTCTCTGCAGGTGCAACTGTGAACGATATCTTCGGCAAAGAAGGCGTAATATCGTCTTACAAGGCTTGTTTATCCGGGGGGCACTAAATGGCGGAAAATCGTGAAAAGAAGCCTACTGACTACACAGGGCTCATCATTGCCGCCATTCTGGTACCCGTGCTCCTTCTGTTCATGTACTTCGGTAATGAGGATTTGGGCTGGACCGTTTTCATTGCTTTAGCGGCAGTAATGGTTGCCATTAGAATCCGTTGGGATTTGAGGCGGCAGCTATGGTTTTGGGAGACCATCGGCTTTGTGTTGGTGTTACACATTCCCTTCTTCTATTTTGTTCGAATTCCTCCAGCATGGTTTCATTCGGTTGCCATGCTGCCGATAGTGATTCCAGACTGCTTGCTCACTGTGGGGATTATTCGAGTTGTCGAAAAATTTCACGATAGAAATTCGCGTCATAGTGCGCCCGTTTAATGCCGCAAACGCCGGGGCCACAATTTCAACTATCTCCACAGCCAACGAAACCAAGCTGCGCCTCGGTATTTTTTAGTACGGCTTTCGACGATTTGAAAAACGAGGTCTTCTTTCCTTTCGGTCAGGGACCGGAAGCCGCAGCAACGGCGACAGCGACAGCTGGCGCGATGCAGTATACGATTAGCCAAGGATTAGCCTACCCGCTGAAATCATCAATCGTACGAGGGATTTTGGACCTCGGCGAGACTGCATCTGTTGCTATCGTCGGCATACCCGTTATCATCGCGGGCAGTAAAGGTTTGGCGGCAGAGTTCAACGCAAACCGCGCGGGAACTTGTTCGACCGTATTTGGTAACTAGTGGACAGAAGACAATGAAGGAGAAACCGAATCCCTGGTTCATAGGATTTGTAATGGGCGGCGGGATAGTTGTTGCAACAATCGTGATGGCGATTTGGTTCCCCAACGCTCCTGAACCGCTCGGGCGGATGATTGTTGTGGGCGGGATATTTTGCATCGCAATCCTTATTGCAACATTCTGGAGATTTCTTTCGAATTGGCGATTTTGGGTTCCAGTCGTATTCGTGATTTTGCTTGACGCGGCTTGTGTAGAAACCCTATTTGATGAAATCCGCAAACTGAGCATGTGGCACCTCGACTTCATTATGGGGTTTGAATTGTTCGCGACGATGCTGTTCCTCAGTTGGTTTCTAGACAAAGACAAGAAGCACCACGGTAGGCCTTCGAGTGACTCATCCATGCGAGATTGAGTTGTTGCCGCAATCGCAGGCACCAACACCGCAGCCGCCGCCGCTGACCCAGCAGCAATGCAATCTACTGAATGAAGGGTTGAACCAGATGACCGATCTAGCGGACATTTGGCTGTTTGTGCAAGGAACGCAGTTCCCACTATTGAGTTTTGCCGAAGGTTATGGAATTAGCAAAACGAACCAGTATATAAACAACAAACTTTGTGGGGGGCCACAGGTGCATTTGCCATGAGCGATGTTTCTTCAATCACGAGCTACTTTCGCAGGTCTCCGTTCCGTTCTCTGAATTTCGACGTGACAACCGCCGTCCTAACACTTTTCGTATTCTCGGGTATAAGGACAATGCGCGTGCAGTCACCGACCCTCAAGGCCAGCGCAGCGGTTTTTGGATTAGTACTGCTTCCTGTGGCGGTTTGGGTCCTATCGTTGCTCTCGCATTGGGAAATTCGCGCTATAGTCGAACAAACCAATGGCACGCCAAGTGATCCGCAGCTCGTGCGGATGCACTACGCGCGGCTCGCTAGGCTGCATTGGAGTCTTACCCTCGGGGTGACGATTATTGCCTGGGGAATCGTCCAAGCGCTAATGACGGCGATCCATTAAAAGCCGCAAGCGCAGCAACAATCACCACCACCAATGCCGCTCCCGCCGCCGCCCACGCAAAAAGGTAACTGGAACCTTTGCGCTGGAGCTGCTGTTGTGTCGCTGTACGGGTTCACCTGGGGAACGATGGCCCAATTCGGGGTCGTAACCGCACCCATTGGTTGGGTGGGTTGGGCCGCCGGTGGTATCGGCCTCGGGATAGATTTGATTGCATGCCATTGAGATAGGGGGGTGCTATGCCTATGAATTCCTGGGCTACGACAAAGCATGGCGCATTTGAATCAGCGGAGGTGTTTGCTCAGCCGCCGCATAAGTCTCGACAATTCCTTGCTGTGACAGCGCTAGTAACTCTTTCAATCGCGTTGGGGGTCGGCATACTAATCATTTTTTTCAATAAGATGCCTGTATTGGCAATGGCATGGATTTTGCTAGTACCCGTTACGGTTCTCGGTAGTTGGATACGCACACTGATTGTACATAAGAGGTTGCACGAACTGTACGTCTCGGGCGCAGTGAGGGAAAACCCTGCAGGAGACTCCCTCGATTTAGCGCTGCGGGGCGCGTCAAGCCTAAGTTACTGGGGAACTTGTGGAACTGCTGCGGCGGGCATAGCTGGCCTCGCCGCAGTTATACAACTCATCGGCAGGATAAGGTAACAGCTTCACACCCCGGCAGGGCGGGCTGACCCAAAAAAAATCGGGGCCGAGAGGGAAGCTCGACCCCGCAAATCTTACGAGCCTGCCCCTGCCCCAGATGTTGAGCCGCCCATCCAACAAAAAGCTGCGCAATCACGTCCTCCGTTTCTGCTGCTGAACACTTTAGTTGATTTTTTGTCATCTCCGAGTTGCCCTCTCTTTCCCACCCGCGGCAAGATTCTACACCCTATTTAGGACGTGGAAAAACGAAGACGCCGTGCGGATGCACGGGGGGGTGACCCGAATGGCTTCGGAACAAATCGAAAAGATTATCCGAGAGTTCACGAAATTGCTTCGAGCGTACTTTCAGTTGCAGGCTGACGCGATGGGCTTGGAGATTATTATCCGAGCGTCTGTACAAACTAAAGCTCCGATATCTGAACTATGGCTGGAGCTTTTGAATCATATTCGGACGACGCAACAGTACCAAAAAATCTCCGAACAGGAAGTTGGGGACGAATGCTGCTTGGCCGCAATCGCCGACACAGTCTACGCAACCGACCGTCGGTCCGGCGCTCCCTGGGGTGGGACCAGACCCGCTTGGCTGCTCTGAATACCTGGATGGAACGGGCGCGGGGGATATGCTCTTCAAAATTTGCACAAATAGTCCGAATGGCCCATGGAGTAACTGTGTACGAGGAAATCTTCTGAATCAGTACGTGCAGAACGGCAACCCGTTCCAGCTTGGGTGGTACCTCTTCGCCGACCACATTTACGATTTCGCCGCCTGCGGGGTGCAATAGCCATGTACAAGGTCGGATACTTAATCCGCGTTGTCGGGGAGAGCACGCTCGTGCTTACGGTTGCGGCATTCGCGTTGGCCTTTGCTGCTGTCCTTGTGTTCGGGACTTCGAGGCCCCCGGCCAGGCCGTCGATAGCTCAGGCGATTGCGCTGGTGGTCGTTATCGTTCTCCCGGTCGGAATCGGAGTCTGGAGGATCTTCAGAAAGCTCCGAAACCGTTGGCAACGACGCGAGGCTCTTGCGGTGGCCATTTGCTTCGCGGTGTTCAGTCCCCTGTCTCTCGTTGTGGCGTTACCTTTAGCCGTAATACCAGGTGGCTATACGGGGTACTTGGGAAGACCATTTGGCTTAATCGGCGCGTTCGTGAGCATCGTGTTGATGCTCTGGCTGGCAACTTTTCTTCCGAGCGCATTCATTTTGTGGCTTCTGCGCCGACTCAGACGAACTGAAGGAACGTGATCGGTAGCTGTGGTTCGGCATGGCAACCGGGGGCCGGTTGCCGCTGGTTAGAGGGAAGCGCCGGAGGGCACCGGAAGAGCCGTGCTTCGCACGGGGAGCGCTGGGGACATGACAAAGAACCTCTACGATTTCCCAGCGCGCGAATATGGCATCTAGCGCAGATGGTCCTCTCCCGGCCCGGCGGGCATCGCTGTGGCAAACCCCGTGAACCCTCAATTTTGGAACTGCTACGTAACGTTACGTACGTTATGTTACGTCACTGAAGAAAGTGCAAGTCTTCTGCTAACAGAGGAATTTCTGCTTTACATTTCCGGCAGGCATTATCGAGGGCGGGGCCTTTGTACCCGCAAGTACATTCTATGTAGAACTCTTTTCGAATAACCCTATACGGAGACTTGGCCCGCTGTTTTGCCCGCTCATCAGAGCAAATGTCACGAGAGCTGCGCGGCGTGACATGGCCCAGCCCCGCAAGAGAATCTGCGAGGTAATCAAGTTGGGCTGACTTTGTTTTTGGAAAAGTCTTCTCTCGAAGGATCGAAAGGATCAGCGGAAGGAATCCACCAAACTGACTTTGGGCATAGTGTGGGGCAGCATCAAGCGCCTTGCGCAATTCATCCTCGCTGCTTGCAGTAAGCATTTGTTCTGCCCACGGCCAGGGCCGATCCCGGACCACTTTCTTCTTCTTGGCATCTAGCTGCTGTTCCCAGAAGAGCTGGCGGTAGTTTTCAGCGCGTCCGCAAATCTCATCAGCAGGCATGCTTCGGGGCCTGCCTCTGCCTCGTTTTTCACCATATGTGTCAAGTGCTATTTGGGGCTTTTTTGCAGTTTTCTTGCGTTTTTTCATTTTCGCGGAGAGTCCAGAATAACAAGTCTCAATTTTACGGAAGGTCCCCGAAAAAATGGTAGGAATTTTGCGGAAAGTGTGTCGTCAATTTCTAGTGTTGTAAGCCGCAAATCCCGAGTTCCTCGAAATTTGGCCGTATTATGTACATGCCCGGAATGTTCTGAGAAGCCAATGAAGCACTCCGTAGGAGGGCCTGACGGTATGGCGACGAATACAGAGTTCAAATTTCCTTGTCCGGTTTGTTTCTGCGTGCGTGAAGTCCGGCTAACCAGAAAGAACAAGCCGTACATAACGTGCGATCCGTGCGGAATCCAGCTCTTTGTTCGCGGACCGGCTGGTATTGCAGAGTTTAGGCGTTTGGTCGAGCAGGGAGAGCGTGAAGGATTGACTGTCCGCATTCAAGAGATTGAGAGCCGCTTTCGGCTTGCTTGCCCGGAATGCGGGAATAAGTTTTGGGCCGAGCCGAAGTTGGCAAAGACGAGCACGTTCGATGGAAGCCTGAAAGGATTTCGATGCCCTGAGAAAAGGTGCGGGGCAATCGTGCCCTGGAGAGGCAAACAATGAAAATAACAGTTGTTGGCTGGCTCGAAATTGCCGGAATCGGACTCGCGGTCTTCCTTTTTATTTCGTATTTGCAGAAGCAACAGAAGCCCGAACCACTACCTGGGCAGGCACCAGTAATTCAAGCAGCCCCGAGTGAGCAAAACCTTGCTGACTAACGAATCCCAAGCGGATTTCGCAAAGGAGACCCTAGCTCGTGAGGGACTTCTGACGATTCGCGAAGCCGCTCAATATCTCGCCGTATCCGTTTCAACGCTTTACGGCTGGGTCTGGCAACGGCGGATTCCTTTCGTAAAGATCGGAAGAGCCTTACGCTTTGATTCGCGTGATCTTCAAGTTTTCGTAGAGGCCAACAAGAAATATCCACGACAGCAGTCTTCCCATTCAGGCAGCCGCACTATTCCTTGCTACAATACCCGCGCGGCTGGCAAAGGGTAGAAAAGAGAGCCGCAGATGGGAATCTACAAAAGAGGTCGTGTGTGGTGGGTTGATTATTTCGACCAAAACCGTGAGCGAATCCAAGAATCGTCGCGGAGCACCAACCGCCGTGATGCCGAATCGCTCTTAAACATCCGAAAGTCTGAGATTTTGCGGGGCGTTTTCAGACGGCCTGTAAAAATCGCTTTCGGCGAATTCGGCAAACGCTATATGGAGCACGCGAAGATCAACAAACGTTCCTGGTTGCGAGATGAACAGATGCTTGGGCATTTAGAAAGATTCTTCGGGAGCGAAAGACAGCTTACCGAGATCACTTCGGCGGATATCGAAGGCTACAAAATGCACAGAAGGGCCTCGGTTTCCGGTTCGACGGTGAATCGGGAGATGGCTTTGCTCAAGCGAATGTTCAATCTGGCAATCGAATGGGACCTCTATCTGGGTTTGAATCCTTTTCGCAAGGTGAAATTCTTTCGAGAATATAACACCGGGCTTCGGGTTCTGAGTCCAGAAGAGGAAGAAGAACTTCTTCGAAATGCAGCCCCGTATATTCAGGACTTGATTCGTTTTGCCTTGAATACGGGTTTGCGCATCGGGGAAATTTTTGGCCTGCTTTGGTCTAGTGTGGATTGGGAAAGGAACATTCTCAATGTTTTCGCCCCCAAGACTCAGAAAGTCCGCGAAGTTCCGCTCAATGCGGAAGCTCGCAGGGTCCTTGAGTTTTGGCGGTTGGGCAAGAAGAATGAATTTGTTTTCTACAATCCC
>JBARCY010000104.1:0-2936 GCA_049794595.1 Candidatus Acidiferrum sp. | reverse complement strand
GCCATGTCCTGGGCCCTCGGCATCGCCACCGCACCCTACGTCTGGCACGCCTTCGAGTGGGTCGGCGACCGCATGGGTCTGCCTCGATTGCTTTGGGAAATGGGATTCGGACTCTGGTGGACGATACCTGCGGTGGTCGCGGCAGTGGTTGTATTGATGGAAAACGTCAGGCTGGCCAATGAGAACGATCGAACACGATGATGGCTAACCCCGATTCAAAAGTTTGAGAGAGGAACGGTTATGTCGGACTACCAACAGAAAGTAAGCGGCTCGTTCAACGAAAGAATGCGCCTCATCCGTCTCCGCAGAAAAAAGGAGAAGCTCCGCTTCTGGCAAGAGTTCCGGATCGTTCCCAAGGGACTGGTCTGGACCATGGTGGCGCTGTTTCTAATCGCCCAAACCATCGCGTTTTTCGTCAACCACTGGAATTTCTACCACAGCCCCCGCGACATCTTTGCTCCAGACCTGCTAGACACTCCCTGGCTGTCTTACCTGGGTTTGGCTGGTGTGATCGCTATGGTTTCATTGTTCGTGGCCAGCTTCGTTTTCCTGATCGGCTACGTCAACCGCGACGCGAAACGCCGCGAAATGAATTCCGCCTTGTGGACACTACTCGTCATTCTTCTGTTGCCCGCGTGGGGATTCATCGGCTTCGTTATCTATTTTCTGATGCGCGAGCCATTGCCCTATCCTTGCCCGCAATGCGGAAAATCCGTCGGCGCCCGCTTCAACTTCTGCCCCAACTGCAAATGTAACCTGCATCCCAGCTGCCCCAACTGCAAACATGAAGTCGTCGAAACCGACAAATTCTGTCCCTACTGCGCCTGCGAATTGGGAAGCGCGCCTTTAGCAGCAAGCGGAACGGGAAATATGTAGCGCAGCGTGAAGCCTGCAGCTCTTTCATATCAAGTAGAGGGAAGCGATAATGGAAGTTGAGTTGGGCCTAGAAGCATTCGACGGCGAGGGCGACGGCGTTGCCGCCGCCGAGACAGAGAGCGGCGATGCCGCGCTTCAGGTTGCGGCGCTGCAATTCATAAAGAAGAGTGACTAGAATGCGCGCGCCGCTTGCACCAATTGGATGGCCCAGCGCAACGGCGCCGCCGTTCACGTTTACTTTTTCCGGATTGAGCCGAAGTTGCCGCGTTACGGCAATGGCCGCGACCGCAAACGCTTCGTTTAGTTCAATGAGGTCGACGTCCTTGTCGCGATCCCAGCCGGTTTTGGTGAGCAGTTTTTCGACGGCTTCGACGGGCGCCATCATCACCCATTTTGGCTCGACGCCGCTGACTGCTTGTGCGACGATTCGCGCCATCGGCTGCTTACCAAGCCGCTCCGCGTTCCGTTGGCTGGTGACAATCAGCGCCGCCGCTCCATCGTTCGTGCCGGGAGCGTTTCCCGCGGTCACCGTGCCATCTTTTTTGAACGCTGGCTTCAGCTTCGCGAGCGCTTCCATCGACGTGTCTTCACGCGGCGATTCGTCGTATTTGATGACGATCGGTTCTCCTTTCTTTTGCGGCACTTCGATTGGCAAAATCTGCGCTTCAAAAAAACACGATTTGCGAGCGCGAACGGCTTTCTGGTGGCTCTCGACCGCGAACCGATCCTGCTCTTCGCGCGTGATGCCGTATTTTCCCGCGACGAGTTCCCCAGTCATGCCCATGTGGAAGTCTTCGTAGGCGTCCCACAAACCATCGTGGATCATCGAGTCCACGAGCTTGCCGTCGCCCAGCCGGTAACCGGTCCGCGCTTGCGGCAACAAATACGGGCAGTTAGACATGGACTCCATCCCTCCTGCCGCGACGACTTCCGACTCGCCGAGCTGAACGGCTTGTGCGGCAAGAGCAACCGACTTTAATCCAGAGCCGCAGACTTTATTGATGGTCATCGCCGCAACGCGCGGCGCGCAGCCGCCCTTAAGGGCCGCCTGTCGCGCGGGGTTCTGCCCGAGCCCGGCTTGTACTACGTTGCCGAGGATCACTTCATCCACTTCTTTGGCGTCAATTCCTGCGCGGCGAATGGCTTCGGCGACGATTTTGCTGCCGAGTTCAACGGCTGAAAATCCAGCGAGTCCGCCTTGGAATTTTCCGATGGGCGTGCGAACGGCGGAAAGAATGACGGGAGTATCCATGTGAAGGTAAGCCTCCGGAGGAGCAACGCCAAGTATTATAGCGCGTTGCGCCGGAGCAAGCGCGAGAGCAACAAAATGGAAAATGAGGACAAAGAGTAGAGAGGGGAAGGACAGTGAAGACAAGAAAAACGAGAAGGAAATGAAGGAAAAGAAAGCTAGAACAGAAAGGGAAAGCGGATGAAGTCCGCTCTCCCTCGATATTTCCTAAAGTTTTGTCAGTTTGCGGAGGCCGCCGAGGAATCCTGCTGGCTTTCGTCGGCGCTCGGGCCATACAAACCCGGAACCGGAACGCCTACTAGCCGGAAATAAACCGTGAGTTGCGCGCGGTGATGAATCATGTGATTCATGCACATGCCTCGGATACATGCGACGCGCGGCAGCGTGAAAATTTCCTGGCCACCGGCAAGCAGCTTCCAGCCCTTCACAATTTCTTCGTCGCTGACGCCGGCGAGCGCCGCTCGCGCTTCCGCGCTGCCTTTGTCAAATGCGGCAAGGAGCTCTTTCCTGTTCGTGATTTTCGGCGGCTCATACGACGGTCCATTCACGGGCGCGTAATCCAGCTCTTTGGTATTGATCGTCATGGTGATCCACTCCGGGACCGTGCCCACGTGCCCGGCAAGCCAACCCATCGTGCCGGATTTTTCGTGCGGCTTCCAACCCCACTTGTCGTCGGGAACGCGATCGAGAACTTTGCGCGTGTTCTTCATCTCTTCGTCAAATTCGGGCAGCATCGATTGTCCAATGGTCATATCGGCCTCCATCCAAAGTTGCCACTCAGCGCCGCAAATCATAGGCGAACAAAAGGCGA
>JBARCY010000103.1:0-1854 GCA_049794595.1 Candidatus Acidiferrum sp. | reverse complement strand
GGCGAAATTCTCGGTGCCTTCTGCTTAACAGAACCCGCCGCTGGTTCCGACGCAGCAGGAATTCAAGCCCGCGCCGTCGCGATGCAACGAGTCGGCTCCGGCCTGGGAACAAGGTCGTCCGCACCACCCGCTCTCGCCGCAGCGGCCCCCACAGCCTGGGGTGGAGCACCTCTTGGCACTCCGAGCGGCGATATCTATCGCCTGAACGGCACCAAGACCTGGGTCTCCAACGGCAGCGTCGCCGGCCTCTTCATCGTCTTCGCCAAGACCAATCCCGAAGCCGGCGGCAAAGGCATCACCGCCTTTCTAGTCGAACCAGCCTTCCCCGGCTTCAAAGTCGGCCGCCACGAAGACAAAATGGGCCAGCGCAGCTCACCTGCCGTCGAAATCCTCCTTAACGACTGCGAAGTCCCCCGCGAAAACCGCCTCGGCGAGGAAGGCCAGGGCCTAAAGATTGCTCTCAGCGCTCTCGACGGCGGCCGCATCGGCATCGCTGCGCAAGCTCTTGGTCTTGCCGAGGGTGCTTTGGACGAGTCCGTGAAACACGCCAAAGCCCGCCGCGCCTTCGGCAAGGCCATCAGCGAGTTCCAGGCCATTCAATGGATGCTCGCCGACATGCAAACCGAGATCGAAGCCGCCCGCGGCCTGGTCTATCATGCTGCCTGGCTTAAAGATACGCACCCGCAGAAGCTAGGTGCCGCCGCCTCCAAAGCCAAGCTATATGCCAGCGAAATGGTCAACCGCGTGGTGGCCAAAGCCGTCCAGATTCACGGCAGTTCGGGATATTCACGGGAGTCGGATGTGGAGCGGATGTATCGCGACGCCCGAGTCATCACAATTTACGAGGGCACCAGCGAAATCCAGAGGACGATCATCGCTCGGGAACTCTTGGGGAAGTCCAATTGACGCCGCACTCCGCAAACTTGACGGCTTCCCGCGCGCCTCACGATTTTCGCCTTGACATCTGTTAACTTCTATGCTACTATGCCAAAAGTTGAGAAACATGGCATCCCGGCGCGCCGCCGACCCCACCCAAAAGCAAGCGAGAACTCGCCCATTTCCAGCCCGGACTAACTCTTTTAGATGCAACACTTACAAACCGTCCGTAAACTCTGTATCTAAAGGACTTAGGCAAAACGCAACTCCTTTAGATACAACGTTTACAAAAAACAGGGGGGGGTAGCTCTTGGCCAACGCCCCTGAAGGGAAAAGCGGGAGCGAGACTCCCGCACTCCAAAGTAAGAAGCGGGTCGTCAGTGGCATGCGCCCGACCGGCAAACTCCACATTGGCCATTATTTCGGCGCCCTCGAGAATTGGGTCCGCTTACAAAATGACCCCACCTATGAGTGCTTCTACTTCATAGCCGACTGGCATGCCTTAACTAGCGACTATGCGGACACGTCGGGGGTAGCGCAGAACACGATTGAGATTATGACGGATTACCTGGCGGCCGGCCTCGACCCGTCCAAGTCCGTGATCTTTCAGCAGTCGTTGGTGCCAGAGCACGCGGAGTTGCATTTGTTGCTGTCGATGGTGACGCCGCTCAGTTGGCTAGAGCGGGTGCCAACATATAAAGAGGCGTTGGAGCAGGTTAAGGATAAGGACCTCCACAATTATGGGTTTCTGGGGTATCCGTGTTTGCAGACGGCGGACATCGTGATCTACAGCGAGGAGAGGACGCAGCTTTACGTGCCGGTGGGGGAGGATCAGGTTTCGCATGTGGAGTTGAGCCGCGAGATCGTCCGCCGATTCAATACCATTTATGGACTCCAGATTGACCGTGATCGCTGGGGAAACGAAGACATGGAGAGTCTCATTTCCTCGGCCCGTAGCGGTAGCAATATTGCACTTGA
>JBARCY010000102.1:0-6042 GCA_049794595.1 Candidatus Acidiferrum sp. | reverse complement strand
TTTTCCCCAGAACGTCCGGCGACAATCCAAATTTTCGCTTCCAAAGTCCGTCGCCAATCAACGCTACCGGCGCCGCTCCAGGTTTGTCTTCTTCCGGCAGAAAGTATCGTCCAAGCACCGGATTAATTCCCAGCGCCGGAAAAAAATCCGCCGAAATCATATGCCCGTGCAACCGCTCAGGCTCGCCTTGCCCCGTCATGTTGTATTCTTCGCTCCGAAAAGCCCCGAGCTTCGAGAAAGAGTGGTTGTCTCTAACCCAGTCCAGAAAATTCGGGTAGCTGATCGAACTTTCCTGGAACTCCGTCGTTTTCGAATAGACCGCCACCAGCCGGTCCGGATTCGGGAACGGGAGCGGGTTGAGCAACACTCCGTTCACGACGGAAAAAAGCGCCGTATTCGCCCCAATTCCCAGCGCCAGCGTTAACACCGCAATCGCGGTAAACCCCGGGCTCTTTAGCAACATCCGCAACCCATATCGAATGTCTTGCCAGAAACTCATCATTGTTCACCCCAGCTCATGATTCTTCGCGGACTTCCGCCGCCCTCCCAGAGATACGCCCCGCAGGAGCCATTTGTTCCCGCAAACTGAGACAGACACTTGTGCCTGTCTTTTCCCGCCCCGCAGGTCAGACACTCGCCGTTTAGCCCACTATTCGGAAGACGCCATCGACCAGCGATTCTTAACGCCAATTGCCAGTGCTGCCAGTTGAATCCAAAGAAAGGACAAACTAAAGTTCACTAATGCGAGGAAAGGGGAATTTCTGCCTGTCCCGCAAATCACGCATATGAGCACTGTTTACTTGTCGCTTGGCTCAAATATCGGCGACCGCGAACCCAATCTTCGCGCTGCCATAGCCGCGCTCCCGCCCGCCGGCGTCCGCATCAAGCAAGTCTCCTCGCTTTACGAAACCGAGCCCGTCGACCATCTAGATCAACCTTGGTTTTTGAATTGTGTATTGGAAGCCGAAACAGAATTGCCGCCGCAAGTGCTCCTGCACGTTCTACATTCCATCGAATCGCAACTAGGCACCAAGAAAAAATTCTCCAAAGGCCCCCGTAAAATCGATGTGGATATCCTGCTCTACGGCGAAGAAACGATCGACACTCCCGACCTTCAAATCCCGCACCCACGCATGCTCCTCCGCCGCTTCGTACTAGCTCCATTAGCGGAGATCGCTCCAGCTCTCCAGCACCCGTCCTGGCGCACCACAGCCGCGCAATTGTTGGCCCAATCCTCCGACAAGAGCAGAGTCCGCAGTTTGTAGGGGTACGGCACGCCGTGCCCGTCTTTTCCTGCCGCGCTGTCTCAATCCTACGAGGCTCGATGCAACAACATCCGGTGCAACAGGATGGTTTTCGGCTCCATCGATTCGAGTTCAATCAACGAAAGCCTCCCCTCGGTAATCTCCCTCCACCGGTAAACCCCGGGCTCACTCTCGACAATCTCCCGCCCATTTAAGCCCCTCAAGAATTCCCGCGCATCCGAAATCGCCGCTGTCTCCCGGTAAGCCGGCCGTGCCAAAGCCTCCACCGCGTAACTCCGCAGCAATTTGCTCCAGTAATGCTCAAACAATTCTCCCGAAGCAAAAATGTCGCTCCAAGCCACCTCCCCGCCATACGCAACCACCACGCCGACAACGCGCTCTCCCTTCAATCCCAGCGTCGCCCGGTTGAATCGCCGTTGCAATTCCTCCACGAAATCATCCACCGAAGCTCCCACGCGGCTCTGCTCATAAATCTTTGTGTAAGACTGCGTAGGCGCCGCGGTCGCAATTGCCTCTCCGATGACTTCTTCACTGAGGGCTGGCGGCGGAGGCGGCGGTGCGGCTGGATTGCCGTCAATCGCCATCGGAGTTGTCCTGGCTCGTGGAAGAATACCGGACCGAACCGCGTCCCACACCTCGTCCTGGTTCTGCGCCACAGCTGCCTGCTCGCGCACGCTCGGATGTACAATCGTCTTGGCCGCCCCAAACTGCGAGCTCGTCCCCGTCCACCGCCCATGTTCCACGCAAAATACATCCAACGGCAGCGGCTCGGACCCCACGGGCACAATCCGGTCCCTTCCAATAATCCGATCCTGCTTTCCCCCGCTAACTAACTCCCCCGCCAGCAAAAGCAGCGGCCTCTTGCTCCGGTTGATCAAGACAAGCAGGTTAACGCTCGCCCCGCCTCCGTATTGCGGCACATACACAGGCCGGCCATCGCGCGTCCGCGCCAATCCGGCCGCCCCCTGTTCGCTGACCATTACCTCGCCTCTCGATAATCCCTCATCCAGCGTCAAAAACTCCGAAGTGTCTTGGCTCGAGGAACTTACAACCGGAAAAATAGTGATATTTTCGTAGGAGATCGGATCCAGCAACCGCCAGTTGCCCTCCGGCTTCCCCGGCGCAGGATTGCGCGGCGCCCCTGCCAGCGCCAGCCCTCCCAGTGCGCTAATCCCAAGCAAGCTCCCCAATAGAGTCCCCAAAATCGACCGTTCCATAAAACCCTCCTTCGCGTGACAATTCGATCACGCAATTCGAGCTTAGAACGAGCAGCCATGAACTTCTTGCAAGCCAAAATGCAGGGAATTCACGCTGGAGCAAAAACATTTTTCTTCTACTGAATTGGAGTTCCCAGGGCACTTTTAGGGCGTCGGCGCTTTCGGACAGACTACTTCTCGGGTGTCGAGGCCCTAAAGTCCGCCTCGAACAGCGCGGTTTCACGTCGATTTACTTTTGGCTTTGTGCCCTGCCCAAAAACCCTGCGCGTCACGCCTGTGTAGAGCCGCAATCAGGAGCGGCTTTTCACGCCATCAAGTGGGAATTCAAATTTAGTTCGGTTTCGAGTCGCCGGCCGCACTTTGCTCTTGCTGGTCTTCGGTCTTCTGCCAGCTTGCACTGGGGTTATATTCCTTCATGCCTTTGGCCACGGTGGGGGTCCGCTCGCCGAGATCCTTCTGGTAGACTTCTCCGTCCTCGCTCACAACGAAGGTCATCACGCCGGATGTTCCGTACTCCGCCGGATATGCCACGAAAGCAAATCCCGCGGTCATTTTGCCGTCTACGATGTAATTTTTCGCGCCGCCAGGGCTATTTTTTCCCTGACGCGTCAGGATATGGAAATAGTAGCCGCGAAATGGAGTCGGAACCCCTTCGCGGCCTGTTGCATAGCCTTCGGCAACGGCCGACGCCACCAGCGGCCCGATAGGACTCTGGACTTCGCCATCGGCGGCTTTCCAGTAGAGGCCATTGTGCTGCCCTTCATCACTGAGAATTTTCTGAGCGTATTCACTGTGCTGCGCGGAACGGTATTCTTTTTCCGCCGCCGCGAGTTCCTGGCAAATGCGAATCGTCGATAGCTCATTCTCGCCTACGCGCCGGTACAAAATTTCCTGCTTGCCCGCGTCGGTGTCGAAGTACCAGGCATTCCCTGTATTCATCAGCGGAATGGGCGTGGGCCAATTCTCCGCGCCGATATAGAGGGTCGTGGTTCCATCCGGTTCTTTGACAAGGCGGTGCATCTCTTCATATTTCTTGGCAAAATTAGCGCGGCTCTCGGCATCCTCGGTTACGTCTCCCGACGAGACGATTTGCTTTGCGTCTGATCCGAGAACTTCGATCATAGCCCTCTCGTCGTCGCTTCGCGCCGCGGCGAAAAGTGCTTGGCTCGCGTCTTCCGCGGACGCAAATGTTTTCTGCCCCTCTTGTTGCGCCACGGAACGCACGGGAAAGCACCCCGCAAAAAAGATGGCGACCGCGGCCAATTTAGAAAGATTGGCCCAAGAAAATCTGTCGAACCTCAGCTTCGTCCGCCGCATATCGCTTTTCTCCATTTCTAAAGTTTCATGTTCTTTTTGAAACGCAACGCAACTTCGATTACGGGTGCTTGCCACCGCCGCCATGAGATCCACCGCCGCGAGGTCCGCCGCGGGCGCCTCCGCCGGTCACGCTGGCCCTTCCGCGCGACGAATAGCTTCTTGCTTGTCCGCCACGAGTATAGCCACTGAAGGCGCTCGATCGGGTTCCACTCTGGCCGCGGGGCTGTGCGTAGCCTCGAGCTGCCCGCGTGTTTCCGTTGAAAGGTCTCGCCGTTGCGCCGGCACGGTTATTAACAGCGTCGCGCCCGCCGACGTTCCTGTCGGCACCTCGGTTCCCTGCGTTGGCGTTCGCGCGTGCTCCGCCGCGTGCGCTATTAACTCCGCCGCGTGCCCCTCCGCGGTAGAAATTGCCGCGGTTGTAAAACGTGTTGCTCCGGGAGTAGTACCTGCCGTGGTTAAACATTGCGTAGCCGCCACGCCAGTTAAATCCCCAATTGTTCCAGCCCCATCCAAAACCGCCGTAGTAGCCAATTCCGAATCCAAGTCCAAACGAGAGGTACGGGCCGCCATACCAGATTCCGGGATATGGGTACCAGCCTGGCCACGCTCCGATTGGGCCTCCGTAGACCGTCCACGGATCGTATGCCGGCACGTAAACGACATCGGGGTTTGTAGGCTGAATTTCAACCGTCGAGTCTTGCGTGTTTACCGTTTGCTGCGGCGTACTCTTAAGATTGCCCGCTTCTTGCGCTCGGCGCCGCATCACCTGTACTGCATCCATTACATCCTGTTGCTGGTTGTAGTAGGCATCCCCTAGAGATGACGTCCACGAGAGATTCTTGTCCATATTTCCGAGGACGGCCGGAAATGCAGTGAGCGCTTTGACGCTGGGGTCCCAGGGCTGTTGATCCACAGCTCGGCCCAAATCATCACCCTTCAAATCAGGATGCGCTTGTACCCATCTGTCGGCCTCCACGATTTGCTCGGGAAACGTCGACGCTGCCAGGATCTGCGCTACAAGCGAGTCGGGATAAAGGGCTATGGGCGCTACTAGCTGCTGCACCTGCTCGGGTGTTTGTTGCGTGTAGGGCGGCTGCGCTTGGGCGTCCTGCGCCGGGGCTTGCGCGCCCTGCGCATCTTGTGCGTCTTGCCTAGCCGAGAGATTCTGAGGGCAAGCCGCGACCAACAGAACCAACGGCAGCAGGGAAACCACAATTTGTTTGCCAACTCGAGGCCTTGAGACCTCGGCGGAATGTCTGAATAGGTTCATGCTCTTGAAACTCCTGTGCGGCTTCTTTGCTGGGGAACTTCTCCAGTTATCGACTGGGGAACCGATGCCGCTGTCCGCACGGTTCGCTGAATCAGCTTAGAAGAGGGGGTCCATCGCGGCTGTTCCGTTTCGCACATTGGCGCCGATTTCTGTGTGCAGTTGCAGGCATCTCCAGCAAGCAGACACCTAAATCGTTTGTTTCTTAGCGTTTTCTCAACTTGGTTAGTACCAGCGGTCCAGTGCTGCGGCAGAATCAGGTCAAAGGGGAAAAGCAGATGCCTCGGCTCTTCGCGGCAGCACGCACTCTCAGGAGCACCTGGAAGCAGGGGCGCCGTCTGGAAGACCAGGACGACTAGCGAGTCAAGTGGATAGTCCTCTCGCAATAGGGCGGTGCGGTCTACTCCATCGCGTTACATTTTCGGAGGATGCAGCTCGTACTCGTGAGGCGGCTCCGCTCCCAGCAAATAGCGCACGAAGTAATCCCAGCGCCGCCGCGTCATATAAAGTGTCTCGCTCCCGTATCCGTGGTGCTGGTTCGGCAGCAGCAAAAGGTCGAAGTCCTTGTTGGCCTTGATGAGCGCATCGACGACGAGCAGAGTGTTGTAAGGCGGCACGTTATCGTCCATTGTGCCGTGCGCCAGCAAGAGGTGACCCTTCAGGTTTTTGGCGATGTTTTCGTTGGCCTGATCGTCGTAGTTGCTGGTACCGTCCGCGTTCTTCACAAGCAGCCCTTGGTAGCGTTCGCCCCAGTCATCTTCATACTCGCGGTTGTCGTGGTTGCCGGACTCAGAGATCCCAACCTTGAAGAAATCCGGGTAGCGGAACATGGCATCCGCCGTAGCAAACCCTCCGCCGGAGTGTCCATAAATCCCAGCGCGGTCAATATCAATCCACGAATATTTCTGCGCCAGCTCTTTCATCCCGGCGATTTGGTCAGGAAGCGTGTTGTCCCCCATGTTCCCGTAGTAAAAAT
>JBARCY010000101.1:0-6323 GCA_049794595.1 Candidatus Acidiferrum sp. | reverse complement strand
ATGTTCATCGAACAGAATTTCGGCCCGCACATCGAACAGAACTTCGCCTCTTTGTAAAAATCATCCGGCAAATTCTCATCGTGCATGGCCTTGGCCGTCGGCGGGTCGAGCGAAAGCTCAAACTGTTTGTTCCAGTCAAATAAAAAGCGCGCATAGCTCAACGCATCATCTCGGTCTCGCGCTCCGGGCCGGTGACGCGCCACGTCCGCCGCATGCGCCGCAATCTTGTAGGCAATCACACCTTGCTTCACGTCCTCTGGATTCGGCAATCCCAGGTGTTCCTTCGGCGTCACGTAGCACAACATCGACGCGCCATGCCATCCAATCATCGCCGCGCCAATTGCGCTCGTGATGTGGTCGTACCCCGGCGCAATGTCGATCACCAGCGGCCCCAGCGTATAGAACGGCGCCTCGTGGCACCACTCCATCTCCTTATCCACCTGCTCCTTGATCTTGTCCAGCGGCACGTGTCCAGGTCCTTCGATCATCACCTGCACATCGTGCTCCCAGGCCTTTTTCGTCAGCTCGCCAAGCACCTTCAGCTCCGCAAACTGCGCTTCGTCGCTGGCGTCCGCGATGCAGCCGGGTCGCAGCCCATCGCCAAACGAAAAACTCACGTCATGTTTCTTGAAAATCTTGCAAATCTTCTCAATATTCTCGTATAGAAAATTCTGCTTCTTGTGATGTTCCATCCAGTGTGCCATCAGCGATCCGCCGCGGCTCACAATCCCCGTAATCCGCTTCCGCACCAGCGGCACCTGTTCGCGTAGCACGCCCGCGTGAATCGTCATGTAGTCCACGCCTTGCTCGGCCTGCTCCTCAATTACTTCGAGCATCAAATCTATCGTCAAATCCTCCGGCCGCCGCACGCGCGAAATCGCTTCATATACAGGCACCGTTCCAACCGGCACCGGCGACGCCTCGATGATCGCCTTTCGAATCACTGGAATGTCTCCGCCAGTGGATAGGTCCATCACCGTATCCGCGCCATAGTGCACGGCGTGGTGGAGTTTCTTCAGCTCCTCCTCAATGTTCGAGCTCGTTGCCGAATTTCCAATGTTCGCGTTGATCTTGCACTTGCTGGCGATTCCGATCCCCATCGGCTCCAGGTTCCGGTGATTCACGTTCGCCGGAATGATCATCCGCCCGCGCGCAATTTCGCCGCGTACCAGCTCCGGCTCGATCTTTTCGCGGCCTGCCACAAAGCGCATCTCTTCGGTAATCACGCCTTGACGCGCAAAATGCATCTGAGACACATTGCGGTTGCCGTTGGCAGCCGCCGCGTCTTTCTCTCTTTTTTCGAGCCAGCTATCGCGTATCGCCATGGAACCCCCTCAGCACCGCATCGAAGGGCGCGAGACAGAAGACCTAATCTGTCCCATTCCTTCTACGTAGCAAGTTTGGATTATGGCACCGGGGGCTAGGTGCCGCAACTTACGGCAAGGAAGCCCAGAACTACGGCGAACATCGCAATCCGTCATCTCCGCAAGGTCACATAAAGCATCAGAGCTTCAAGTCTGCTGAACTTTCAAGCATCATGTTGCAATGCCACGTTACAACCAGAAAGAAAAAATCCGCACTCACTACGATTTTGTCAGCCCCTTTTACATTTCGCTGTGGGGCGAGCATCTCCATCACGGCTATTGGATTCACGGCGACGAGTCCAAAGAGGAGGCTCAACTCCAGCTTGTCGACCACCTGGCCCAAACCGCCGGATTTCCGCGGGATTGCACCGTCCTCGATATTGGCTGCGGTTTTGGCGGCAGCAGCATTCATCTTGCGAAAAAGTACAAAGCGCAGGCGACGGGCATTACGATCTCGCCCGTTCAGGTGGAACTTGCACGAAAAGCCGCGAAGCAAGCCGGCGCGAACGCAACATTCCTGAACATGGACGCGGAAGTCATGGAATTTCCGGAACCGTTCGACGTGCTTTGGTCCGTGGAATCCATCTCTCACTATCAAAATCAGGCTAAATTCTTCGCTGCTGCCGCCAAACTCCTGAAACCGGGAGGCACGATGGCCATTACCGACTGGTTCAAGAAAGACGACATCACTCCGCGCGAGCACAAGAAAATTCTGGCTCCCATCGAAAAAGGCATGCTGGTTGAATTGCACAGCATGGAGGACTACGAGCATCTAATGAAGAAGAGCGGTCTGACGGTCGTCAAGAGCGAAATCCTTAACAAACACTCCGCCAAGACCTGGGACCTTTGTGTGGACATTATCAAGAAAAAGGAATTCTGGCTAATTGCCGCCAAGCAGGGCATTGCATTCATTCATTTTCTAAAGGCTTTTAAGGCCATGCGCGCGGGTTTCGCATCCAGCAATTTCATTTACGGCCTAATGGTCGCCAAGAAGTCCGAGGCAATGGAATAGTTGTTTCGAATCGTTCCATGCGGAAGCATTCAGAGCTGAGACGGAGACGACGCGCCGGGGGCCAGTTTGGGGATGCACCATTTCCCAATAATCGGATAAGCGGCCCACTCTCCGCGATTGGCTTTGATGCCATACATAATGCCCAAGATGACGTCTGCAACCCAACCGAGCATCCAGAAAAGCCAGAAGAAGGGAAAAACAAGGAAGAAGGCCGCCGGCGGCTGAGTCGCAGTGTGTTCCCCATGAGCGCCGCTGAAGACCATTGCGAAGATGGAAAAAAAGAAAAACATCATCCCGCCAATAAAGACCGCCATGTAACAAAGCTGCCAGATCAAACACTGCAAAGCGTGAAATTTCACGAATCGCGAATCTTGCTTGACGCAATAAATCACCAGCGGTGCAATAAATCCGGTGAACACCTGAAGCAGATGCGCAAGAAACGCCATGGTGCGCTCGTCCTGCGTAGGCACAGGCAAGGAAGTAAGAATCGGCTGTTTCGCCATGGTTTTCACCTCCGGGATATATTTCCAATCTAGCTGGAAACTCTCGTTAACGCCCCTGCAAGGATTTTCTCTGTGTGCAATCAAAGAGCACACAAAGTTACGTTGCCGGAGAAATGCTGAAAAACTCCGGCAAGAACAGTGCTGGTGCGATGTTCAAAAGTCTTGGCGTCGATTCAGATGAGCTGTTTGGACATGAGGATGTAGTGGCCCGGCACCTTTATCGGCACAGACGCAGCAAACGGTGCGGTGCCAGCTTCAGCGTAACCGATGTGCCGATAAAAAGCGGGAAGCGGAGCTCGCTGGCTGATAACTCGCAAATCGACCCCGACACATCCCGCACCGCGAAAATACTCTTCCGCAGCGGCCATCAGCTTGCGACCCAACCCTGTCCCGTGCCGCGCCGGGTCCACCGCGAGCAAGCCTAAATAACCGCGGTCTCCTCGCAGTTCGCAATAGACGCACCCGGCCATCCCAGAGCAATCTTCGGCAATGAGGAATCTCCCTTTTTCAAGGAGCTCGTAAGTACCTTGCTCGTCGATTCGGTCCCCTTCGAGAAAAGGCCGCTCCACAACGAACGCCGCGTTAATCAATTTCGTCAGCTCGGTCACATCCCGTTGGATCGCAACCCGAACTCGCGGGTATCCCTCGCCTTCGGATGTGTTCATATCGCGCCTGCGTCAAAATGTAATCGGTCCGGTTGAACTGGAAAGCTGTCGCCCAGTGCGGTTATCATGGCACTCTTTCACGGAATCCAAGTAGCCGCATTCGAGGAGCCCCCGCATGAACAGACGAAAATTTCTAGCCGCAAGCGTCGTCGGTCTCGGCGCTTCAAAACTGAATCTTTCCGCGATGCAGAATGACGCCGCGGCCGGAAAGTCTCGCCAGTACTACGAGCTCCGCCAATACCACGTTCAATCCGGCCGCCAGCAAAAAATCACCGACGCATTCCTCCGCGATGCGCTCGTGCCCGCGCTCAATCGCCTGGGCATAAACCCCGTCGGCGTATTCAACATCGAGATCGGAGAAGGCAGTCCGCGCTTTCACGTTCTCCTGCCAGCCCCATCGGTCGACGTTCTCGCCACGGCGGAAGCGCGCCTTGGGCAAGACTCCGAATATCTAAAAGCTGGAGCGCCCTTCCTCAGCGCTCCCGCGGACCAGCCGGCTATGGTCCGCATGCAAAGTTCACTAATGGTTGCCTTCGAGGGATGGCCAAAGCTCAAGCTCCCAGAAGCAACAACCGCGCACAAAGACCGATTGTTCGAACTGCGCACCTACGAAAGCCCCAGCGATCAGGACCATCGCCGCAAAGTGGAGATGTTCAATTCCGGCGAGTTTGAAGTATTTGAAAAAGCCGGCTTCTGGCAGGTTTTTTTTGGGGACGTCCTGATCGGCGCGAAACTTCCATGCCTCACGTATATGGTTGGTTTCCCGAGTCTCGCCGAGCGCGTCGAGAACTGGAAGACTTTCGGCTCGCTCCCGGAATGGAAAAAGCTAACGAGCTCTCCTCGCTACTCCTTCGAGAGCATCGTCTCCAACATCACCAATACAATTCTCAGGCCGACCGACTATTCGCAGATCTAATCCAGCCGCTTCGAAAAGCAGCGGCGGCTACCCTTGCTCCCGACAGTCTTCGAAACTCAGCTGATAACAGCTTTTCCGCTGAATCGCGCAGACACGCCCAGCTCTTCTTCGATGCGCAGAAGCCGGTTGTATTTCGCGATGCGGTCCGTACGCGACGCCGAGCCCGTTTTAATCTGCCCGGCGCCGGTAGCAACGGCAAGATCGGCGATGAAAGTGTCCTCCGTTTCGCCGGAGCGGTGCGAAATGATCGACTTGTACCCGGCTTTGCGCCCCATCTCGATTGCATCCATCGTTTCCGTGACCGTGCCAATCTGATTCAGCTTGATAAGAATGGCGTTGGCGATGCCTTCCTCAATTCCGCGTGCGAAGATTCCCGTGTTGGTGACAAAGATATCGTCGCCAACAAGCTGAATCCGTTTCGCCGAAGATTTCTCGCCGGCCATCTGCGTGAGTTTCCGCCAGCCGGGCCAGTCCTCTTCTCCCATCCCGTCTTCGAGCGAGACGATGGGATATTTCTCGATCCACTTCGCCCAATATTCGACCATCTCTTCCGGCGAATGCGTCGATTTGTCCGATTTCTTGAACACGTATTTCCCGCTCGACTTGTCATAGAACTCGCTGGCCGCCGGATCGAGCGCGATGCTCACTTGCTCGCCGGGCTTGTATCCCGCCGCGGAAATCGCCTCGATCACAATTTGGATCGCTTCCTCGTTCGACTTGCAGCTTGGCGCAAAGCCGCCTTCATCGCCCACCGCCGTCGAGTAGCCATGCTTTTTCAGAGCGGCTTTCAACGAATGAAATACTTCCACGCCCCAGCGCAGCGCTTCCGAAAAGCTCCCAGCTCCAATAGGCATCACCATGAATTCCTGGAAGTCCACCGAACTATCGGCGTGTGCTCCGCCATTCAAAATGTTCATCATTGGAAGGGGGAGCAGATTCGCACTGGTATCGGTCGAGTAGCGCGCGAGATATTTGTAGAGCGCGAGATTCTGTGCCGCCGCCGCGCCGCGCGCCGCCGCCATGGAAACGGCGAGAATTGCATTCGCGCCCAGACGGGACTTCGAAGGTGTGCCGTCGAGTTCGATCATGCGCTTGTCCAGCGCCCGCTGGTCACCGGCATCCAAACCGACCACGGCCTTCGCAATCTCGCCGTTGACATTGGCCACGGCTTTCAGCACGCCTTTGCCGAGATACCGCGACTTGTCGCCATCGCGCAACTCCAGTGCCTCGTGTTCCCCTGTCGACGCCCCTGAAGGGACTGCCGCTCGCCCTCGTGCGCCGGTGCCAACGTATACGTCGGCCTCGACAGTGGGATTCCCGCGCGAGTCGAGAACCTGGCGGGCGTTGACGCGTGTGATGTTCGTGGACATGTCTGAGCGATCTCCTGGTTGATTTGAACTAGAGATTGTATCAGACAGAGCGAGGCCTATTTTCGGAACTCCTATGACATCGGTCCCGGTCAGTGGGATTTCCCGGGGATCGGCGCGCGTTATGCGGTCTCGGGTTCTTCGATGAGAGATTCTTGGCGAACGACCACGACGATCCCCGAATCTGTGACATGAAAGCGCCGGCGGTCTGCTTCCGTGTCGTAGCCAATCTCCGTGCGTTCGGGAAGGCTCACGTGCCGGTCAATGATCGCGCGCCGGATACGCGAGTGACGGCCAACGTTCACATGGTTGTACATGATGGAGTCCGTCACTTCGCAGTAGCTGTTCACGCGCACGTTGTTCCCAATGACGCAGCGTTGCACCCGCCCGCCGGAGATCACCGACCCGCCCGCGACGATGGAATCGAGCGCCACGCCCATGCGCTCCGGATCGGCAAACACGAATTTCGCCGGCGGATACTGGTGCTGCCACGTGC
>JBARCY010000100.1:0-16953 GCA_049794595.1 Candidatus Acidiferrum sp. | reverse complement strand
GCCACCCATGAAACCGGACATTTCTACTTTGCACAAACCGGACATTCTCACTTTGCAGCGACAAAAGTCATCGTCAACTTGACCCCAATCCCATTGCCCCCTAGAATAGAAGTTTCACAGTGATTGATTTTTGCAATCTGATGCATTCATCTGTCGGCCCAGCGGCCACCCGCTGGGCTGCGCCATTTTAGGACTCTAATTTTCAGAAACGAGGTTGTAATGATAGAAGGTCCGATTCCCGAAGGTCTTACTTTCGACGACGTGCTTCTTCTGCCCGGTAAATCTTCCCTGCTCCCGGCCGAAGTCGACACGCGCACCTGCTTCAGCCGCAAATTGTCCTTGGATATTCCACTGGCCTCAGCGGCCATGGACACCGTAACCGAATCGCGCTTGGCCATCGCCATCGCACGCCAGGGCGGCATCGGCCTGATCCACCGCAACATGCCCATCGACCGCCAGGGCGAAGAAGTCGACCGCGTAAAGCGCTCCGAAAGCGGCATGATCGTTGACCCCGTCACCATCTCGCCGGACATCACCCTTCGCCAAGCCCTCGAAATCATGACCAAGTACCGTATCTCCGGCCTTCCCGTCACGCGCGGCACTCGCCTCACCGGAATCCTCACCAACCGAGATCTGCGCTTCGAAAAAAATCACTCCCAGCTCGTCGGCTCCGTGATGACCAAGGAAAATCTCGTTACCGTGCCCGTTGGCACCACGCTCGACGAAGCCGAACGCATCCTGCAAAAGCACCGCATCGAAAAACTTCTCGTCGTCGACCAGGATTTCAACCTGAAGGGCCTCATCACCGTAAAAGATATCCAGAAAAAGCGCGCCTACCCGCGCGCCGCAAAAGACGAACAGGGCCGCCTTCGCGTTGGCGCGGCCATCGGCGCCACGGGCGATTATCTCGAGCGCGCCGTTGAAATGTTCAAGTCAAAAGCCGACGTTCTCGCCATCGACACCGCCCACGGCCACACGTCCCGCGTCATGGACGCTATCAAAGCCATTCGCAATCGTCTCCCCGAAGCGCAACTCATCGCCGGCAACGTCGCTACTTACGAAGCCGCCAAAGATCTCATCTCCCTCGGCATCGACGGCCTGAAAGTCGGCATCGGCCCTGGCTCCATCTGCACCACGCGCGTCGTCACCGGCGCCGGCGTGCCCCAGCTCACCGCCATCATGGAAGCTGCGCGCGCCGCGCAGGGCACCGGCATCCCCATCATTGGCGATGGCGGAATTAAGTATTCCGGCGACATTACCAAAGCAATCGCCGCAGGCGCTTCTTGCGTCATGATTGGCAGCCTTTTTGCCGGCACGGAAGAAGCTCCCGGCGAAACCATTCTCTACCAGGGCCGCAGCTTCAAGACCTACCGCGGCATGGGCTCGATGGGCGCGATGGATGCCGGATCCGACCGTTATGCAACCGTCCAGGACACAGACGAGCGTGGCAAGTCCGTGCCCGAAGGCGTCGAAGGCCGCGTCCCGTACAAAGGTTCGCTGGGAGCGCTCACCGACCAGCTCGTCGGCGGCCTCAAGAGCGGCATGGGCTACGTCGGCGCTCCCACGCTGCGCGAACTCACGGAAAAAGCCCGCTTCGTCCGCATCACCGCCGCCGGCCTCCGTGAAAGCCACGTCCACGACGTCATCATCACGCGCGAAGCCCCGAACTATCGCATGGAGTGATCGCCATCCATTCGAGCCCGGAAGGCCAAACACAAAATGAACCCTCATCACCTGAAATCGCGCACCGCTAATGGTCTTTCAGTCTTCTTTTTGTACTATGCGTTCTCTCTGTTGAAACTCCCGTGTCCCGATGGCTGTCCACCCATCCGAGGAATGCATCGTGGCTGAACAACCCTGGCGCAATCCCCGCCCCGCTCCGCAACTGCCCGAAATGCAACCGCGCCTGCACAGACTCCTCATCCCCGCCTGGTTTCGCTCCTGGTGGCCCGCTCTTCTCTGGGCTTGCCTCATTTTTACATTCTCGACCGACGCCTTCTCCTCCGAGCACACCGCGACGATTCTCTCTTTCTTCGTCAAATGGCTTTTTCCACATCTATCCCAGCATCAATTCAATTTGATTCACCATCTCATCCGCAAAAGCGCCCACTTCACCGAATATTTTATTTTTTGCCTCTTGCTCTACCGTGGCTTTCGCGGCGATCGCAAAGGCTGGCGTTGGTCCTGGGGCTTCTCCGCCTGGTTTGTGGCCGCCGCTTATTCTTGCCTCGACGAAATCCACCAGGCCTTCGTCGTCAGCCGCACTGCTTCTCCCTACGATTCCCTCCTCGATTCCCTCGGCGCCCTCTTCGCCTTCGCCGCTCTCTTCCTCTGGTTCCGCCTCCGTCCAACAGAGCCAACCAGCGCTCAAGAAGTCTCTGCCACGCGCGGCTAAGGATCGCTTTCTTGCGGCAATAAATAGTTATTGACAGATCTCTACCCTTCGTGGTATTCTTTCTCTCGGAGAATTGGACCCAATTGACTCTTGCCGCCGCCTCTCCGGGCGGCTATTTTTTTGCCTTCTCGAACCTTAATGCTCGATGGCCAGGTCTGATTTTTCCCATCGGCTCTCTGACAGGTCGCCCAAAAATCCATAATTGTCATCCCGAGCAAGAATTCGTAATTGTCGTCCGGAGCGAAGCAAGGGATCTGCTTTTTTCGGGGCTTTTCCGCAGTCTGCTCAGCCGACGCGTTTCCCGTTTGACTCTAAATTAAATCCACTTTTAAGAGGCCTCCATGACGAACGCAAATCCCGGCCCGAGTGTCTCCACGCGCTGCCAGTTTCAATTTTGTGATGGCCGCTGCTGCCGCATGTTGTGCAGCCCGGCCCATCCCACCTTCTGTGCCTTCCATGCCCGGCAAGAACTCCAACTCCTCGAGTCCCAGCGCCTCGGCACCGAAATTTCCGCCTCCTTCCACGGCGATTTCCTCACCGCCACCGACATCAACCACGTCCTCGGCAAACTCTTCATCGCTGTCTCCCAGGACCGCGTCCCTATTCGCAAAGCCGCCACCCTCACCTAGCTCGGCCAGGTCATGCTCTCTTCCCTCCCCCACGTCAAGCAGGAGTTTCCCTTCAGCTGCAAATTCGACCACTGGAACAAAGTCCTGGCCAATGCCGCCCCACTCTCCAGTCCTCCCTCCCTCACCTATTCCAATTCTTCTTCCGAGGTCCTCGCGGAGCCCACTGAGCCACACACCCCCGTAAATGACTAAAATCAGCGGCTTCCAGCAGTGACTGGCTGTATGGCTGGGGCGGGCAAGCGTTTGGGCTGCGTCATGCGAAATTTCCGATAACGGGACGGCCTCGGTTGGTGGAGAAGTGGTGGGGGACGTCCTGAACGTCTTCGAACTGACAATGCCTTTTCTGGCCGGCTCTACTTGCCCGACCCACTCATCCGAATTACTGGACATGTGCGGTTGCCGCTGCCCGCTCCATGGGCAGGCGAGAATGGTTTACGGGCTCATTCCAGACTATAATCTCGGCCCATATGCCACTCGCGCCGGGCACACTACTCGGCCCATACGAAATTAGCGCACCGTTGGGCGCTGGCGGAATGGGCGAAGTTTACCGTGCGCGGGATACACGGTTGGATCGCAACGTCGCGATCAAAATTCTTCCAGCGCAGTTTTCGAACGATCTCACTCGCAAGCAACGCTTTCAGCGCGAAGCCAAGACGATCTCAAGCCTGAATCATCCTCATATTTGCGTACTATATGACCTCGGCCACCAAGAAGGAATCGATTATCTGGTCATGGAGTGCATTGAAGGAGAAACGCTAGCCGAACGGCTGCAGAGAGGGCCGCTCCCGCTCGAGCAAGTTCTGAAATACGGCGCGCAAATCGCGGACGCACTGGACAGGGCGCATCGCAACGGCGTAGTGCACCGCGACCTGAAGCCGGGAAATATCATGCTCACGGCGACGGGCTCAAAGTTACTCGATTTTGGTCTCGCGAAGCCTTCCGCACTGCTCGCGACAGGCGCGACACTCACGGCTGCGACCCAGCAATCGCCCGTGACCGAGCAGGGCACGGTCGTCGGAACTTTTCAGTACATGTCGCCGGAGCAGATCGAAGGGAAAGAGCTGGACGGTCGCAGCGACATTTTCTCGTTTGGAGCGGTGCTCTATGAAGCTCTTACCGGGCAACGCGCTTTCCAAGGCAAGAGCCAGTTGAGCGTTGCCTCCGCCATTCTGGAAAAAGATCCCAGTCCAATTAGCAGCCTCAAGCCGATGACCCCGCCGGCCTTGGAGCACGCCATCCGCAGGTGCCTCGCGAAGGACCGGGAGGAACGCTGGCAAACGGCGCGCGACCTGGCTCTGGAGTTTAGATGGATAGCGGAGATGGGAACGCAGGCTGGGATTCCCGCGTCCGCGGAAGAGACAAGGAAATCTTGGCGGTGGATTGCCTTGAGCGCCTTGATATTGCTGGGTGTTGCCTTGGCAGTAAACGCATGGTTGTATTGGGGCAGGAAGCGGCCCGTTGGAGCAACAGTGCGCTTCCAGATAGCGCTGCCCGCACATAGCGCAAACTTCACACTTTCTCCGGACGGCCAAGAGTTGGCGATCGTGGCGCCCGGACCTGATGGGCGCAATGCGGTTTGGGTACGAACGATGGATTCGTTGGTCACGCGAGTGCTGCCGGGGACGGAAAATGTGACCGGGCCCCCGGTCTTCTGGTCTCCGGACAGCCGGTTCATTGCATTTCAGGCGGGTACGAAGCTCAAAAAGATTTACGTTTCGGGAGGCCCTCCGCAACCGATTTGCGATATTCCTGACGTGGTTCTAGGAGGCGATTGGAACCGGGAAGACACAATCATTGTCGGCACCAACGGAAAGGGCCTTATGCAGGTTCCGGCGGGCGGCGGTGTCGCTAGCCTTCTAACGACCACAGGTGGACGCAACGAGATTCATGCTTTTCCATCTTTCCTGTCTGACGGGCGCCATTTTGTCTATCTGAGAGCACCCCAAAATCCCGGCATCTATGCAGGGGAGCTGGACGTCAAGCCGGAACAACAGAGCTTCAAGCAAATCCTCTCCACAACGCTTATGGCGTATTACACTTCCTCCGACGAGGCCGGTGTAGGATGGATGCTTTTCATGCGCGAGGGCAGTCTGCTGGCCCAGCCATTCGATGAGCGGCGAATCGCGATGAAGGGCGATCCCGTTCCTGTTGCCGATCAAGTCGACACTTTCCTCCTTTCTGCAAATTTTTCAGCGTCGAGAAGAGGTGTCCTTGCCTATCGCAGAGGGAAGCCGGAAATTCAATTTTCAGGACTCGGTTGGTATGACCGCCAGGGCAAGGAGCTCGGCGTCGCTGGGGAACCCGGAACCTACGGCTACGTGGATCTAGCTCTGTCGCCGGATGGCAGGCGAGTGGCGGCAACGCGAATCAGCCCGAAGACGGGTCCAAGCCAGAACATTTGGCTGCTGGATCTGGCGCACGGTCTCGATGTGCCCTTCACATTTGATCTCTCACCCGATGGTTCACCGATTTGGTCGCCCGATGGTGAACGAGTGGCTTTTTCCGCGACTCGTTCTGGCGGGGTGGGAATTTATGCAAAGGCAGCGAATGGGGCTGGTAAAGAACAGATGATACTCGGCGCATCGAGCTACCCCAAGTATTCAAACGATTGGTCGAGCGACGGGCATTTCCTGCTGTATACCCAGCAAGACCCAAAGACGAACGCTGACCTCTGGGTCCTTCCTTTGGCGGGTGATGGAACATCGACTGGAGTTCCCACACCGATTGCGAACACCGAATTCAACGAAGGGCAGGGCCAGTTTTCGCCCGACACCAAGTGGATCGCCTATGCATCGGACGAATCCGGCAGACCCGAAATCTATGTGCAGATGTTTCCCTTACCTCCCGGCGGCGGAGGCAAGATACCGGTTTCTCGAGGGGGTGGGAATCAGCCGCGTTGGCGTCGCGACGGTAAGGAATTGTTTTATCTTTCGCTCGACGGCAAAGTGATGGCAGTGGATGTTACCAGTGGACCGGTATTGAAGCTCGGAGCCCCTAGAGCCTTGTTCCAGGCACCTCTCTTGAGTCTTAGTAGTGAAGCGATCCTGGATGTTTTCCGGTGGGATGTGAGCTCTGACGGCAAGCGGTTCCTGATTGATTCGTCCAATACATCGTCCGAGCCGCTCACAGTAGTGCTGAACTGGACTGAAGAATTGAAGAAGAAATAGGCCTCGTAGTGCAGGCAATGCCCGGCTGCTACCCAAGCAGCACTTCTAGTCCACATACCCGATTAGTCGGGCGCTACCGGACATCTTGCCCCTAGTACCAGGCCGCGTGCCTATTTTTCGGGTGGTCAGCCTTAACTCTTGAGTGGTCTGTCCTTTGCTGTTTTCGTAAACGGTGGGTCACTCTGCGGTGCACATCTGTCCGAAAACGCGCGCATGTACAGAGACGGCTTTTGCAATACGGACAGGCGGCTCAAAACCGCTCCGCCCGCAAATCCGCCAGCCGCCGTCTTGATTTGCTAACCCCTTTGGAATCCGCACTTCTAGAAAATCCCCTTCTAAACCCTCTGGAATGAACACTTCCAAAACATTGGACTTAAAACTCTTTAGAATGAACACTTACGAAAAAAGTGGGAGGGGGGATGCCGTACCGCCGGCCCACTTGAACAGCAAATCGCCCGCTGCGGCGATCCGCAGCGGGCGAGATGGAAGCAGTGATCAGTCCCCTGGATGGGGGTTGCGTGAGGGAGTTACACGAGTCATCAGTGACGAATCACGAGTCACTTTTACTCGCTGCCATCACCCCCTCAATTCCACGAGTCAATTCTTGTAAGGCAGATATCTCCACATGTCGTTGAGATAGCCGTTCCCGCTTGTGCTCGTCGAATCGTAGCCTTCACCACCGAAGAGCCAGAGCTGGCCGTTGCTATCGACCCAGTGCGTCGCATTGCTGCGCCCACCCGGAGTCCAGAGCTCATAGGTCTTATATCCACGTAACTCATCGCCGTAGACGCCGTTGGCGCTACCCGTGTTTGAACCCTTGATCCAAGTCCACGTGCCGGGCTGCCCAGCGGTCGAGTTTGGCGTGTATACCCACAGGTCGTTGAGGGCGCCGTTTCCATTCGTTCCGGTTGAATCCAAACCCCAGCCACCAAAGAGCCAGAGGTTTCCGCCCGCGTCGGTCCAACCGCTCGCGCCCCAACGCGACCCGGGAAGCGTGCCAGTCGTGGAAACAGGAGAACAAACGACGTTGCTGCCGACAGTGAGGCCAACAGCCAGGCCACATGTGCTCGCCGCACCTGTGGTACTCACAGGTCCCACCACCGTTTGAGCTTCGTAAACGCCTGTCTGGTTCGCCGTGGCGTTACCCATTACGAAAGTCCACTGCTTGGCTGCGATGTTGTATTCCCAAAGATCATCCAAAATTCCGTTTGCTGTCGCTGGATTGTTTCCATCTTCGCCTTCTCCCCCGAAGAGCCAAAGATTTCCCGCGGCATCCACCCAGCCAACTGCCTCTTGTCGCCCTCCTGGCGCGTTGCTGGCTGATGCAACTCCCGGAGTGCCATAGCCGACGCCAATCTGGTTAGCCAAATTCGAGCCCGACACGAAAGTCCATGTGCCTGTGTATTCCCACAGGTCGTTGAGGAATCCCAAGGTTCCGGCGCTGTCCTTGCCAAATCCGCCGAAGAGCCAGAAATTCCCTGAAGAATCCGTCCAGGTGACAGCGTTCGTTCGAGCCCCCGGGTAGGGATTGAGACTTGGCGGGTAGACACCGTTCTGGTCCGGAGCGGTACTGACAGAGCTACTCTCCCAGGTCCACTGGCCGGCGGGTGTCGTGAAGTCGGGGCTCAAGGCGCTTGCATTGAACATCCAAAGATCGTTCAGATAGTTGCTGCCATTGGAACCTCCGAAAAGCCAGAGATTTCCCGAATTGTCCGTCCATGTGGCCGCTCCCAGTCTTGCTGGCGGCAGGCCAGGAGTTCCATACACACCTCCCTGCCCTTCCTGCTGCGCGTTGGCTATAATCTCCTTGCCAACTGTGGTGGGTGGAACGGTGTTGACCACCGTCGGGTCATAAGCGCCCTGCAACTGCCATTGGCAGTAATCGCCAAGGTTGACGCACACCCAGAGGTCGTTCATAGGCGCATCCAGCGTGTCTTCCGGGGTACCGCCAATCAATTCCCAGCCATCGCCGCCGAACAGCCAGAGGTTACCGCCTTTGTCCGTCCATCCAGCCGCGCCATATCGCGCTCCAGGCGTGTTGGTGAAAGGGTTCGGAAACGTGCCAGGCGGCGTAGGTGCACTGGATGGGAATGCGCCGTACTGCGGCGCCAAAATCGTCCCGGCCGTTTTTGTGCCGTCGATCCATGTCCAGTCATTATGCGCACAGTCGACGACGATGCTGTTTATGTCTCCGGTTACCACGCCCTTATAGTTCCACAGCGTGCATCCCTGGGTCTGGGTGCTAGCCGCGTGAAACACCGAGATCTCGAATTGGTCGTTGAGCGCCTCTTGCGTGGCAAACGTGAAAGGTCCGTTTTCCGTGATATTTAGGGTGTTGCCCAGGTCGTTCTGCAAGAGGAAGCTGCCGTCCGTAAGCACGCCATTGGCAGGGGGGATCCCGGCCAATCCCACGACTGTTCCACCCACGCTAAATGTTACCGCCGGGCAGACAATCGCAACGCTGGTAACGTTGGCAGTAGCAGTCCCGCTGCCCGTGCCAGCGCTGACCACGCATGCCTGCGTCGGCCCGGTGGGCTGCGCGAAGATTGTTACGTTGTAGGCAGTTCCCGTCGGAACGAGGTTTTTGAATGTGAACGGCTGATTGCCATTTGCGGGGCTGATCGTAAGCTGTTCGGAATCGCTGCTGTTCTCGAGGATTAAGCCGGTGCCCACAAGGCCGGTGACGGTGCCTCCGATCGAGTAACTCAATACGCAGTTCACTGCAACGGTTGTGACGTTTGCGCTGGCAACTCCGCTTCCACCCGTCACCGTGCAAATCTGGTTGGGGCTGACCGGTTGCGTAACCACCGTGACGGCGTAAACATCCGCGCCCGTTACGGGCGTCTTGAAGGTGAAGGGCCCATTCCCTGTAACCGTCAAGCTGTCGCCGCCGTTGTCCTGCAATATTACGCTCGTGTTAGCGACGAGCCCGGCAACTGTGCCACCGATGGTGGCTGTGACCGGATTTGTGGTGCATGAGACGGTGAGGGTGACGTTAGCGCTGGCCGTGCCACTGAATGCAGCCACCGCGCAAGTCTGCGTCGGATTGCTAGGTTGTGTTAGAACCGTTACCGCGTACAACCCGCCGCTGGCGATGGTTGTCGCGAAGGCAAAGTTGCCGTTCGCAGTGACCGTTAGCTTATCAGCGGCATTATCTTCTAGAACGAGCCCGGTGCCCGAAAGTCCGCCGACCGTTACGCTAATCGTGAAGGGCCCGCTGGTACCGCCGCCGCCGCCCCCCGCACCCTTCGGTATCGAGCTGCAACCAACGACAAACACCAAAATCGCCATTACGTTCAGAACAAATAAAGGCTTTAGGGCGGCTTTCATAAATATCTTCTCTCCTTGGCTTCCTCGCCACTAAAGGCTCCGACAGAATTTGAAGCCCGTTCGACTACCCCGTTGCAGCGGAATCGACCATGCAGGGCCCGAACTGGATTCCCGACGATTTGAGTATGGAGTCACCGCGTCCGCAGTGATTCCCCGAAGCCTCGCGTCTTGCCCTTTTAGGGTACGTTGCGCTTTCTGGGCAAATCAATTCACACTCGCAATAGCTGTGCGCACATAAACAATATCCGTTTGGGATAACGCGGGTCCTGGTCGTCTCAAGCCGCCAAGGGGGCGTATCCCAAGGATTCTCTAACAAACCCTCCAGGGTTCGGCTGGTCCCATCGGCGCCCTCTTCGCTTTCACCGCTCGCTACCTCTGATTCCGTTTCCAAATGCGCCGCTCCTCAATTTCCCCCGCCTGATCTCGCCACTCCCTTCGCTTGTATCCGAGCTCTTCTTTATGGCATCTATAGCTCATCATGGAATTTAGACAACTCGGCTACTCCGGCCTTCAAGTTCCCGTTCTCAGTTATGGCACCGGCACGTTTGGCGGCGGCACCGATTTCTTCAAAGCCTGGGGCAGCAGCGACGTCGCCGAAGCCACGCGCCTCGTCGACATTTGTCTCGACGCCGGCGTCAATCTTTTTGACACTGCCGACGTTTATTCGCGCGGCGTGTCCGAGGAAATCCTCGGCAAAGCTATCGCCGGCAAGCGCAACCGCGTCCTCATCTCGACCAAAGCCACCTTTCCCATGGGCAAGGGCCCCAACGATCTCGGCTCTTCACGCCACCACCTCATCGACGCCTGCGAAAATAGCCTCCGCCGCCTCGCCGTCGACCACATCGACATCTACCACCTGCACAGCTTCGACGCTCTCACTCCCGTCGAAGAGACTCTTCAGATGCTTGACTCGCTCGTCAAATCCGGCAAAGTCCGCTACATCGCCTGCTCCAATTTTTCCGGCTGGCATCTGATGAAGTCGCTCTCCGTTTCCGAGCGCTACGGTTGGGTCCGCTATGTCGGCCATCAGGTCTACTACTCATTGATCGGCCGCGAATACGAATGGGAACTCATGCCGCTCGCGCTAGATCAAAAAGTCGGCGCCCTGATCTGGAGCCCGCTGGGCTGGGCTCGCCTCACCGGCAAGATCAGCCGCACTCGTCCCATCCCCGAGGTTTCGCGTCTGCACAAAACCGCCGACGCAGGCCCGCAAGTCGACAACGAATATCTCTACAAAGTCGTGGATGCTCTAGAAGAAGTCGCCAAAGAAACAGGAAAGACCGTTCCGCAAATCGCGCTGAACTGGCTCTTACAGCGTCCCACCGTCGTCAACGTCATCATGGGCGCTCGCAACGAAGAGCAGCTCCGGCAAAATCTCGGCTCCGTCGGCTGGAAACTCACCAAGGAACAAATCGCCAAACTCGACGCCGCCAGCGCCACGCAACCCGTGTACCCCTACTGGCACCAGCGCATAACTTTCGCCAACCGAAATCCGACCCCCGTTTAGGGACGCGTTCTCTCCGCCTTCGCGCCAGGCTCGCTTGCAGCCAAGTCTTGCCCGCTCTTGTGGCTTATTTTTCGCTTGTTTCCTGACATCGGCCTCGCTTCGGGCCGCGCGTGCGCCTTCCAAAAGGACTCGACGGCCCCTTCGGCCAGCCAATCCAAGCTCACGCTCGACCCAAAAATGTGCCGGTACATCATGGGCCCTAGCAAAAGCGCAACGCCCAGATCCTCATCCAGCCCGGCCGGAAATACCCCTCGATCCACTCCCCGCCGCAACAGCATCTTCAAGCTCGTGCGCGCGCGATCCATCACTCGCGTTTTCCACGCTCTGCCGAACTCCTCGTTCCGCGCGGAGTACGCAATCAAATGCGGCGTAAGTTTTTTCAGGATGGCGGCCTTCCTGCGGGAAGGCTCGTATTTCAGATAGGCTTTCAGGTCCTCTTTCAAATCACCGGAGTCCACTTCCGGCGGCCCGTCGTCGAGCTCGTGCAAGTACTGCAGCACCGCCAGACACAGCGCGTCCTTATCCGCCCAGTGCTTGTAAATTGTGGCTTTGCTTACGCCGGAGGCCGCCGCGATCGCGTCCACGCTTGTCGTGTCGATCCCTTTTTCAGCAAAAAGCTCCGTCGCCGCTTCCAACACTTTGCTATGCGCGCGCGCGCTCAATCCGCGTGACATTTTCTAAATCTCGATCTTCGAAAATCGCCACGCCCCGAGGCACAGCAGCCCCGCCCCAACAATCACAAGCACCACGGCGTCCAGCAGCGCCCCGAAATGCGCGGTCCCGATCAACGCCGCGCGCAGTCCATCCACTCCATACGACAGCGGATCGAGGGCCGTCACAAACGCCAGCGCCTTCGGCAAATTGTTCAGCGGAAAAAGCGCTCCGGACAAAAAGAAAATTGGCAGGACCAGAAAATTCATAATCAACTGAAAACCCTGCATGTCCTGCAAGCTGGAGCCAATCGAAGTCCCCAGTGCCGCGAAAACGATGGCGATCATGGCCATGAAACCAATTCCCACCGGTATTCCCACCCAACTCACCGGCCGGAATCCTGCAATCAAACAGACGATCACAATCAACACGCCTTGCATCATCGCCACCGTCGCTCCGCCCAGCGTCCTCCCGATCATCACGTTAATCCGCGGCACCGGCGCCACCAGCGTTTCTTTCAAAAATCCAAATTGCCGGTCCCACAGCAGGGCGATCCCCGAGAATACCGATGTGAACAGCACCGCCATCCCGATGATTCCCGGCGCCATGAATTGCAAATAGCTTCCGCCTCCCGCTTTCTTGAAGACCGGCCCCAGGCCAAATCCAAGCACGAGCAAATACAAAAGCGGCTGTCCGAGCGAGGCAATAATCTGCACTCTCGATCTCGAATATTTTTTTACTTCTCTTAGCCACAAAATATAAATCGCGTTCATCGCCGTGCTCCTCCGCGCCACATCTTCGCCATTTGCCGCAACTGATCCGCCGAGGTCGCCGCTTCTTCCCGGATCGTCGAGCCTGTGAGCGCCAGAAAGGCTTCTTCGAGCGACTGGGTATTCGTTTTCTCTTTCAACTGCGTGGCCGTTCCAATGGCCACGATGCGCCCGTGATCGATCACCGCGATCCGGTCCGCCACGCGGTCCGCTTCATCCATGTAGTGCGTCGTCAGGAAAACCGTAACATGGTCCGCTTCGTTCTGCCGCTTCACGTGCGTCCATAATTGATTCCGGCTCTGCGGATCGAGCCCCAGCGTGGGCTCGTCCAGAAACAAAATCTTCGGCGTATGCAAAAATCCGCGCGCGATTTCCAGCCGCCGCCTCATTCCGCCCGAAAACGTCTTCACCAGCGCGTCTTTCCGTTCCCACAGCTCAAACAGTGTCAAGAGCGTTTCCGCGCGCTCTCGCCGGATTTTGCCTGACATGTGATAAAGCACTCCGTGCAAATCCATGTTCTCCCAAGCCGTCAAATCCTGGTCCAGGCTGGGGTCCTGGAACACGATCCCGAAGCGCTTCCGCACTTCGTTCTCGTGCGTCGCTGGATTCATGCCGTCCAGTTCCACCGTTCCGCTGGTGGCCTTCAGCAGCGTCGTGAGCACCTTGATCGTCGTCGTCTTTCCGGCGCCGTTCGGCCCGAGAAACGCGAAAATCTCGCCCTCCGGCACCTCGAATGAAATATTGTCCACGGCGGCGAAATCCCCGAATTTCTTCACCAGATTTTCCACCCGGATCATTGCGCTCACACGCGCCTCCTCGCCGTTCGAGATGCGGCTACACTAAACGGTTTAGTTTAGTTTGTCAATGCGCCGCCGCGTCCGCCTCTTCGCCGGGAGCTTGGAGAGGGACTCCTCGCGCGTGTTTCCCCCTCGGACTTACGGCTCGTACACGACACCGGCAAACAGAAGAGCTCCATTCGCCGTGTCTCTCAGTAGCACGGCAAACGGCCGGTCGAACACGAGAGTCTTCTTCCTGAGTTGTCTTTGCACCATCGAGCTTCCGAGGACAAGATCGCCGGTCGTCGCCGCAGCCGCGGTCGTCCCTTCTTCATCCATCTCAAGCCTGGTTTTATGTACCACCGTATCGATAAAAAAAAGCTCTGATCCCATCGGCACGAAGTCCGCTCCTGGAAACTTCATGGCAATCCCCATTCCCATTTGAGTCAGCGGCTGGTTCAGCCGGGCCTCAAAATCCACGTTGAATCGGGGCATTAAGAGCTCCAACTCAACCCACTCCTCTGGATCCCGAAACAGAGCGAACAAATCCTCCTTTAGAATTGCCTCAGGACTCACCCCTCGCTCGGGAAGGACCAAGATCAGCTCAATAGCTGACGCGCTAAAGGGCCGATTCGCTTCCCCTCTCGAGTACCGCAGTGCCGCTGCTTCACAGCGCTTTCCAGTTCGATATCGTGTCCGCATTCCGGTTTTCTGCATCATGGGGACGAGTTTTTCGCGGCCCAGCGCGAGATGAAACGGCCTCGGTTGGGTCGCTTCTTTTCGGAAAGGAAACAGAAACTTGCCTTTGAAATATACGGCATTGGCAATCAGGGTTGCCGTCGCCGCGATACTCTCGGCGCTAACAATTGTGGAAATTTTTCCACGCGTCTTCTCCGCCGCCCATTTATTGATGGCGCCCGCCGACGCTGGGTTCTTCATATCGAGCGTTTCTGCGACTGCATGGAAACACTCCGAACACAAATTGACGAAATTTGGAGCCAGTGCAATCCGGCGGTCCACCCACAGCGCGCTGACAATGGACAATTCAATTCCCTTGTTGCTTTGCAGCGAGTGCAGGAGCTGATTCGCCGCCGTATTCAAACTTCGCGCCTCAACGCCGGGAGGCAATCCCAGCACCTGGCGCATCGTCGACTTCGTCTCTCCGCCCGCCCCGTTCTCCACCATCGCCAATGCTAGAAAAACGCTCAGCGGCGAAATAAACACATTCTGATTGGGCCGTGCAGAGCACTCGAGCGTCAGCAACGCGATTCCAAAGTTCTGCACCGCGGCAGACATTCGTTTTGGCTCGATCTCTCCACCCGCGCCAACCCAGTTTTCTTCCGGTGTATTCTCGGCGTGGTCGCTTTTTTGCAGTCTGTTCCATAAGGGGCTAGGCGGCACGGGGCACCTCGTTGCACGCAAGTCTACTCTTGTCGCGGCGCTTATTCTTGCGCTCAGCGAAATGGCTCCAGGATTCGCTTCGCGCCGGCGCCATGGAGGAAATAGCAATCGTTCAGGCCGGACTTGCCACCCTCTCCTCCACGATTGTTTGTTGGTTGGCCGTTATCCCGGCTGCGCCGGTTACTTTCAGCGCGACCTTGCCGGAAGGGATCTGCTTTTTTCAGCGGGCAGCAGAGCCGCCGCGCTTCCCCCTTGTCTTCAACTCATGTCCACTTTTAAGAGGCTTCGATGACGAATCAGAATTCAGGTAGCACTGTCTCCGCACGTTGTCAGTTTCAATTTTCCGATGGCCACTGCTGCCGCATGTTGCGCAGCCCGGTCCATTCTTCCCTCTGTGCCCGGTATGTCGAATAACAGGACATGTCAGGTGTTCTAATATCAGTAGTAGGCAATTCGAGACGGGTGTTCATCGAGCGGCTCGACACCAGTTTTTCAATGCAATAGGCTTGAAGGATGGACCAAGAACATCGTGGGTTAAGGTTTACGTTCAGCGCCAATGCCGAGATTGCTTCGGAAAGCTCGCCCACGGCTTTCGCCCCCGCGCGTGTGACAGAACTAAGCTTGCGAGGGTGTTTTCTAGAGACGAAGGCTTCGTTTGATCTTCAGCACCCTGTTTTGCTGAAAATCCGTCACTCTGAAGAGTATGTCGAGGCCGAAGCATCGGTTCTCTATCTCCAGCCCTCGGGTATGGGTCTGATATTTCGCGAAATGAAGCCGCACTTTCGAGAGACATTGCAGAAATGGGTTCTCAGTGCGCTGGATCACCAAGCTGGTGCGCGGCAAACTCCAGGATAGTTGTGTGACCGGATATCTGTCCAAGAGTCGATTTCACCTCTCCGGTAAATGAGTCATCGATGGTTCAGAGAAACAAGCCTTTGCAACCCGCTAAACAGCGCGCTGTTCGACGTTGCCCTCTCGTGGCTTCCGCGGAGGTGACCGAGCTGAGTTCCGGAACGCGACTTTCAGGGCGCTCCTCGGAACTGGGGCTTGGAGGCTGCTATGTCGACTCGCTGAATCCGTTTCCGGAGGGCACTCTCGTCGAGTTGAGGATTCTGAGGGATCAGGGCGTTTTCGAAACAAAGGCAAAGGTAGTCTACTGCGACGCCGGATTTGGGATGGGCATGGCTTTTACAGACATGACAAATGAACAGCGCTCACTACTAGAAGCCTGGTTAACGGAGATTGTTAGCCAACTCAGGCCGGTTTCGTAAGTTCACTTCCAGGGCGGGTGGTCGCGCTTAACTCTTGGGTGGCATACCTTATGAGGTTTTCGCGAAGAGTATGCCACTCTACGGCGTGCATCTGTTCAAGAAAACGCAACCTCGGTTAGTGGACCGAGCTGCATCACGCAGGGATGATGCAGGCACCCTCGGCTCCGCAAATCGCCCGCTACGGCGTTCCGCAACGGGCGAAATGGAAAAAGAAATCACTCCGAAACTGTAGCGTGTTAGCTGGCGGCGGCTTCCGGCTCTTGCCTCTTGGTCTTTTCTTTCTTTTCTTTTTTCTTCATTTCGTAGCCGACGATCTCGAGAATCGCGACCTTCGCTCCGTCGCCCACGCGGATGCCCGCGTGGATAATCCGCGTATAGCCTCCCGCACGGTCCGCGAATTTCGGCGCGATTTCGCCGAAAAGCTTCTGCGTGACGGCAGGCGTCATCAGATACGCCGCCGCTTGCCGCCGCGATTGCAGCGTGTCGCGTTTGCCGAGCGTGATGATCTTCTCCGCCACCGGCCGCGCCGCCTTGGCACGCGTCAGCGTAGTGGTAATCCGCCCGTGCTCGAACAAATTGTTCACCAGGTTTCGCAGCGTCGCGCGACGGTGCGACGGATTGCGTCCCAGTTTTGATCCTGAATTAAGATGCCGCATCGTCTGTCCCTTTATCGTCCGTTATCTTGCAACGGCCCGTTTTTTCAAGCGGGCCGCGAAAGTGTTCTTGGTCAAGCTCGCAGCCAGCACATTCATGTCCAAACTGTTGGCTGTAAACTGTCAGCTGTTAGCTGCTATTACAGTCCGCCGGAGATGGAATCGTCCGCGACAGGCGGCGCCGTCTGGCTCGGCAGCGGCGGCCAGATGATGCGGCCGTGCTCGTCGAACTTCATGCCCAGGCTGAGGCCCATCTTGGTCAGTATATCCTTGATCTCGTTGAGCGATTTTCTGCCGAAGTTTTTCGTTTTCAGCATTTCGTTCTCGCTCTTTTGCACGAGCTCGCGGATGGTCTGAATGTTCGCGTTCTTCAAGCAGTTGTAGGAACGCACGGAAAGTTCCA
>JBARCY010000099.1:0-2786 GCA_049794595.1 Candidatus Acidiferrum sp. | reverse complement strand
GCGCCCACGTCTTCGCCGCAAAATGGCAAGCTCTCTACGACGAAATCGCCGCCTTCAAACACGCCTGCGGCCCCGCCCACCTGAAAGTCATCCTCGGCACCGGCGATCTCCTCACCCTCCGCAACGTCGCCCGCGCCAGCCAAGTCGCCATGATGGCCGGCGCCGACTTCATCAAAACCTCGACGGGTAAAGAACCGGTTAACGCCACTCTTCCAGTGGGTTTAGTCATGACCCGCGCCATCCGCGAATATGCCAATCAAACTGGCTACGCTGTCGGCTTCAAACCCGCCGGCGGCATCCGCACCGCTAAGCAATCCGTGGAATGGCTCTCCCTGATGAAAGACGAATTAGGCTCATCCTGGCTGAAATCCGATCTATTCCGCTTCGGCGCCAGCGGCATGCTAGCCGACATCGAGCGCCAGCTCGAGCACCACGCCACCGGCCGCTATTCCGCCGACCACCGCCACCCCCTCGCCTAACATGGAGTGCGGCAGCTCTGCTGCCGCTTTTCCCACCCGACCGGCGTACTCGCTACGCTTGTAGGGGCATGATTCATCGTGCCCTCTTCTCTTTTTTCCTTTTTCTCTTTCTTCTCTCCGTCCTGATCTTCCTCTGCGCTGACTCCGCGCACTCTGCGTCTCTGCGTTATCTTTTTCTTTCTTCTTTTTCTTTCTCCCTCTTCTCTCTCCATTTCTCCCTCCTCAAACTCCTTCCGGCAATCCTCCAATTTCCATTACAATCAACCCACACCCATGAGCATCGTTGAAAAATTCGTAACCATGGATTACGGGCCAGCCCCCGAAGATCCCCGCGAAGCCGTCGCCTGGCTCGATCACCACAAGCGCCGCTTCGGCCACTTTATCGGTGGCGAATTCAAAGCCCCGCTAGAAGCAAAGTATTTCGACACGACGGATCCTTCCACCGGTGAAAAGTTATCCGAAATCGCCCAAGGTTCCGCGCAAGACATCGACGCCGCCGTAAAATCTGCCCGTTCCGCGCTTCCGCAATGGCAAGCTCTCTCGCCCCACGCCCGCGCCCGCTATCTCTACGCCCTAGCCCGCCAAATCCAAAAACACTCCCGCCGCCTGGCCGTCCTCGAAACTCTCGACAACGGCAAACCCATCCGCGAATCCCGCGACATCGATATTCCGCTAGTAGCTCGCCACTTCTACTACCACGCCGGCTGGGCCCAACTCCTCGCCCAAGAATTTCCCAACCAGGAAGCCTGCGGCGTAGTAGGCCAAATCATCCCCTGGAATTTCCCGCTACTAATGCTCGCCTGGAAAATCGCCCCAGCCTTAGCCACCGGTAACACCGTCGTCTTGAAGCCCGCGGAATACACCCCGCTCACCGCGCTAGCCTTCGCCGAAATCTGCCAAGAGATCGATCTCCCCCCCGGCGTCGTCAACATCGTCACCGGCGACGGCTCGACAGGCGAAGCCCTGGTCGCCCATCCCGACGTCGACAAAATCGCCTTCACCGGTTCCACCGAAGTCGGTCGCGCCATCCGCAAAGCGACAGCCTCATCTCACAAGAAGCTTTCGTTAGAGCTCGGCGGCAAATCCCCTTTCATCATTTTCGAAGACGCCGACCTCGACTCCGCCGTCGAAGGCTTAGTCGATGGCATCTGGTTCAACCAGGGCCAAGTCTGCTGCGCCGGCTCCCGCCTCCTCATGCAAGAAAGCATCGCCGAGCCGCTCATCGCCAAAATTTGCGATCGCATGAACACCCTCCGCGTCGGCCCACCGCTCGACAAATCCATCGACATCGGCGCCATCATCGCCCGCGTCCAGCTCGACCGCATCCAGCGCTTAGTCGATCAAGGTGTAGCCGAAGGCGCCACCTGCTGGCAGCCATCCATTCCGATGCCCTCCCGCGGCCTCTATTTCCCTCCCACTCTTCTTAGCAACGTCCATCCCACCAGCATCGTCTCTCAACAAGAAATCTTCGGCCCTGTCCTTGCCGCCATGACTTTCCGCACGCCCAGTGAAGCCGTCGAGCTAGCCAACAACACCGCTTACGGCCTGGCCGCCTGCGTCTGGAGCGAAAGCATCAACGTGAGCCTCCACATCGCCTCGCAACTAAAAGCCGGCGTAGTCTGGGTCAACTGCACCAACCTCTTCGACGCCAGTTGCGGCTTCGGCGGCTACCGCGAAAGCGGCTACGGTCGCGAAGGCGGCCGCGAAGGCCTCCAAGAGTATTTAGAGCCAACATGGTTCAAACACGCCCCGCAACTCCACCCGCGTCCGCTAGCGATCGATCAACCACCCTCCGATCAATCTCGCGCCAACCAATCTCCATCACCATCGCCGAAAAACGAAAACGGCGACGCAACCAGCGCCGCCTCGCAAACAACTCCCTCCTCAACTCCCGAAATCGATCGCACCGTAAAACTCTTCATCGCCGGCAAACAAGCCCGCCCCGACTCCGGCTACAGCATCCCCGTTCACGCCCCCGACGGCCGCCTCCTCGGCGAAGCCCCCCTCGGCAATCGCAAAGACATCCGCAACGCCGTCGAAGCCGCCCGCAAAGCCACCGCCTGGCCCAAGTCCACCGCCCACACCCGCGCCCAAGTCCTCTATTACGCAGCCGAAAATTTAAGCCAACGTCGCGATGAAATCGCGCACCGTCTCTCCGATGTAGTCGGCAAAAATCAGGCGCACGACGAGGTCTCTCTCAGCATCGAACGCATCTTCACCTACGCCGCCTGGGCCGACAAATACGAAGGCGCAATCCACAATCCCCCCTTCCGCAACGTCACCCTAGCCATGCAAGAACCCATCGGC
>JBARCY010000098.1:0-3458 GCA_049794595.1 Candidatus Acidiferrum sp. | reverse complement strand
CGACGTCGATCGGCAACAAAGTGTTTATCGGGAGCGATAGCGCGCTGATAGCACCGGTGCGCATTGGAGATGGCGCTTACGTAGCCGCTGGGTCGACGATTACGGAGAACGTTCCGGCGGACGCACTCGCTATCGCGCGCGGCCGCCAAGTGAACAAACCGGGATGGGCCTCCAAGAAACGCCGCGAGTTGGCCGCCGCTGAAAAACCAAAGAAATCGAAGCGGCAGCGAAAAAAAACAAAAGCTCGTCGACCCCCGAAAAGGCGCCGCTAATCTTTTCCTTGACTGCGATTTCTTAGCGCTCTGCGTCTCTGCGTTATCTTTTGTCCTTGTTTTCCGCTTTCAATACGAAATGGCCGCCCTGTGCTAAAATGAGTGTTCCGCGAATGCCATACGGAGCCAACGCGCAATGAAATTCGGAGTCGTCGTTTTTCCCGGGTCCAATTGCGACCACGACGCGTTTTACGCCATCGGGAACGTTCTGCACAAGCCCGTCGAATTTATTTGGCACCAATCGCAGGATCTTGCGAATTGCGATGCGATCATTTTGCCGGGCGGGTTTGCGCACGGCGATTATTTGCGCACTGGCGCGATCGCGCGTTTTTCGCCGGTGATGAAATCTGTCGAAAAGTTTGCCAACAGCGGCGGCATGGTGCTCGGCATCTGCAACGGCTTCCAGATTCTGCTGGAAGCAGGCTTGCTGCCGGGCGCGATGATGCGCAACAGCGGTCTGCGCTACATCTGCCGACACATCCACATCCGCGTCGAGCAAACTGACACCCCATTCACCAACGCCGCGCAGCGCGGCCAAATTCTGACCGTTCCCATCGCGCACAACGACGGCAACTACACCTGCGATGAAGCCACGCTCGCGGACCTCGAGAAAAACCGCCAGGTCGTCTTCCGCTACACGACTCCGGACGGAGCGGACGACGCCGCAGGCAATCCCAACGGTTCGATGAACAACATTGCAGGCATTTGCAATCGCGAGCGCAACGTGACCGGATTGATGCCGCACCCCGAGCGCGCGGTCGAATCGGCTCTCGGTTCCTCCGACGGACTGGTTGTTTTCATGTCCATGGTCGAAGCTCTCACCGGCGCTGCAAAGGCCACTGCGTGAAGGTGACGGCGGGTTTATCGAAGAAATTCCGGCGGGGCTCAACTCTGTTTCAATTTGAGAGATTCGATGAATGAAGAGCTCTCTGAACTGAGCTACGAGGACTTTGTCCGCGCACGGAACTTGTACTGGCAGCAAGAGGCTGTCAAAAATGCCGGGAAGGACGTGCCTTCTGCGGAAAGCGGTGGAGCAACGCCTGGCTCCGGCGGCGATGCCGGCAATTTCATGCTGTATTCGCCAGGACCGGAAGGGATTTTCGCCGTCTTTGAAGATTCCGGCCGATCCGGCTGGTTCTATCTTTACGACGAGGCGCCAAAGAAAATCCTGAAGTGCGCGCACATCTACGACCGTTCGAAAGTCGCTGTCGATGAGGATCTGGTGGACATTGGCTGGGCGGCCGACGGTGCTGCTTGTGGTCTTGCCGTCTGGGGCGAATTCCGCGCTTTTCTTGGAGTCTCGAAGGACTTGGAATTGCGAAAACCGGTGATGGACGCCGAAGAATGCGGTATCCCAACGAGCGATTGGCCCGCTGGATTCGATCGTTACCTTGAAAAGAAAATCGACTGAAGGACCGCGAACCACACAAATGGCTACCGCTAGCGCCGAAATCAAAGTGACTCCGGAAATCGCCGCCGAACATGGCGTGACGCGGGACGAGTACGTGCGCATACAAACAATTCTCGGGCGCGATCCCAACATCACCGAACTTGGCATTTTCAGCGTGATGTGGAGCGAGCACTGCTCCTACAAATCGAGCAAAGTGCACTTGAAACGCCTGCCCACGCGCGGAAAACTCGTCGTGCAAGGTCCTGGCGAGAATGCGGGCGTGGTGGACATCGGCGATGGGCTCGTTGCTGCGTTCAAAATCGAATCGCACAATCATCCGAGCTACGTGGAACCGTTTCAAGGGGCCACAACCGGCGTTGGCGGAATCCTGCGGGATATTTTCACCATGGGCGCGCGGCCGATCGCCGTGCTCGATTCGCTTCGTTTCGGCGAAATTACTCCGGGCAAGGGCACCAGCGAAGAAGACGCCGCCAAGAATCGGCGCATCCTCGATGGCGTGATTCGCGGCGTTGCAAACTACGGAAATTGTTTCGGCGTCCCAACCATCGGCGGCGAAGTTGGGTTCGAGGCATGCTACTCGCAAAATCCGCTTGTCAACGCACTTGCTCTGGGAATCGCTCGCAAGGAAGAGATTTTTCTTGCGAAGGCAAAAGGCATCGGTAATCCCGTGATTTACGTTGGCGCAAAAACCGGACGCGACGGCATTCACGGCGCATCGCTGCTCGCTTCGGCGGAATTCACGGAAGAATCCAAACAGAAACGTCCAAACGTGCAAGTCGGCGACCCGTTCATGGAAAAGCTATTGCTCGAAGCCTGCCTCGAAGCTATGCAGACGGGCGCGGTCGTGGCGATTCAAGATATGGGCGCTGCGGGACTCACTTGCTCGACGATGGAAATGGCTTCGCGAGGCGGCACCGGCATCGAAATCGATCTTGCCAAAGTTCCACAACGCGAAACGGGCATGTCCCCTTATGAAATCATGCTCAGCGAATCGCAGGAGCGCATGCTGCTCGTCGCGGAAAAAGGACGCGAGCGTGAAGTCCTCGGCGTGTTCAAAAAGTGGGGGCTCGACGCCGTCGTGGTCGGCACGGTCACTGACGGCGGTATCGCGAAAGTTTTGAATCACGGGCAAATCGCCGCCGAAATTCCCGCGCATCCGCTTGCCGAAGAAGGTCCGGTGTATCGCCGCCCCATCGCGCAGCCGCCGTTGCGACATGAGACGCCCGCCGATTGGTTTGCGTTCGCGCCGGAAGGCACAGATCTAACCGCGAATTTTGCAAAGTTGCTGGCTTCGCCGGCCATCGCGTCCAAACGTTGGATCACGGAGCAGTACGACACGAGTGTGCGCACGAACACGCTCGCCGGTCCTGGCACAAGCGATGCCGCAGTCGTGCGCATCAAGGATCCGCAAACAGGGGTCGTTAAACGCGCTTTGGCGCTGGCGACCGACGGCAACGGCCGCTGGTGCCAACTGAATCCGCGGGTCGGCGCCATGCACGCCGTCGCCGAAGCCGCGCGCAACGTGGCCACATCGGGCGCGCGCCCCATCGCGGCAACGAATTGCTTGAATTTCGGCAGCCCAGAAAAACCGGAAGTCATGTGGCAGTTCAGCGAAGCTATCGACGGCCTCACCGTTGCTTGCAACGAACTCGGGACGCCCATCACCGGCGGAAATGTTAGCTTTTACAATGAGACGCTGGGCAAATCCATTTATCCCACACCGGTCATCGGCATCCTCGGCATCCTTGAAGATGCTTCCCGCGTCTTGAAAATCG
>JBARCY010000097.1:0-24219 GCA_049794595.1 Candidatus Acidiferrum sp. | reverse complement strand
AAGGCGGACGGGACATATCATCAGCTAAAGGTGAAAGTGGAGCGCAAGGGCGTGAGGCTGCAAGCACGACAGGGCTACTTTGCGCCGAAGACGGATAAGGAGGCAGCGCGATCGAGCGGGTCGACCACGCCGGCTGCTCCGCAAACTCCAGCGCCGCCGCAAACTTTGGCGCCTCCGAAAGCCCTGGCGGCGCCGCAAATCACAGCATCGTCAGAAATTTCGGCAGCACCAATTGTTCCGGCGGCTACGCCTGAGCCGGTTGCACGGAAGGCTAAAGACGCGGAGAAAAAGGCGAAAAGCAAGCAACTGTTCTGGTATCCGCCGGACGTGGATGCGCCTCTCCGGTCTCGAATTGCCTCTCCGCCCTGCATCCTATCGAATGTGCTTGAACAAGCAGGTGCCCGTGCCAATGAGTTGGTCACCAATCTTCAAAATTTTACAGCCGAAGAAAAGATTGAATATCGAGTGCTCGGCAGCATGGGACTTCTCCTTGAAGATGGCAGAGGGACGTTTGATTACACTGTAGATTTTGAGCAGAGCCTAGGAGGGCTCGGGGTGCAGGAAAGCCGTACGCCGGAGCGAGGCAGCCACGATTTTCCCGCCAGCAGCCAGGACGTTGGCCTGCCGGACCTGGCCTTGATTTTTCTTTCGAACTTTCAAGGCGACTACGAGATGAAGTGCGAGGGCGCAACGGAATGGAACCGTCAGGCGGCATGGGTCGTGCATTTTCAGCAACGGAAGGACAGGCCAAGCCAGACGGCTTCGTTTAGTGTCAAAGGCGTTGCCTATCCCGCCGAGCTCAAAGGGCGGGCATGGGTTGCTCAAGACTCGAGCCAGGACTCCGGAGAGGTCTTGCACTTGGAGACGAGCCTGATGGAAGCGATCCCCGCGGCAAACGTGAGACACATGTACCTTTCGATCGACTATGCTCCGGTCCAGTTTCGCACGGAAAACGTGAGAGTTTGGCTGCCGCAGGCTGTCGATGCGTACGACGATTTTGGCGATCACCGCGCGATGATCAGTCACGCGTTCACGAATTTTCTGCTTTTCTCGGTGCGGACCGATCAGGGCATCGAAAAGCCAAAGAACCCTTGAGCACCACGCTCGCGACGCTGCGACTTTGCGCGGGCCCCCGGTTCCCGAAAGGTTTGTTAGAGATGAGAAGCCGCGCGAAAAGTGGAGCGCGCGTTTTACATCGATTGAATATTTTTCGGTTGAAGGCTTCTTACTGACTGGGATTGGGCCGTTTCAGTGTAGGGCGGTCGCCGGCGGGAGGCGCGGCGGGGGCTGCAGCTGCTGGAGTCCCGCCAGTGGCCGGGTCTCCCAAGGTGCCGCCGCCTTCGGAATAAGGCTTCTGGAGCCAGCGCTGGGCTTCGAGCTGAGCGCCGCCGGTGTCGTCGTTGGTTTGCTTGGCTTTGCTGTATTCGTTGACGGCGCGTGAGCGCTGGCCTAGCAGATCGAAGATCTTGCCGAGATAGATGTGGCCCCAGACTTCAGTCCATTTTTCGGAGGGCTCGGGAACGGCTTGCAGAGCCTCCCGGAAGGAGTTGGCGGCGGCTTGATAATTCTTCTGGTAGAAGAAGGCTTCGCCCATCCGGAAATTGGCTAGCGGGCGGCCTGGTTGGATCGTGAGAGCGCGCTGATACTGCTTGATGGCGTCGTAATAGAGGCCTTGCTCGGCCAGTTCTTCTCCGCGGGCGATGGCGGCGCGAGCACGAAGAGAAGTGCTGCCTTTGAGAACGAGATTATTGGGATCGATCTTGATGCCGCCGGGCTTGGGACGGCCGAAAGTTTCGACAGTGAACGGGGATTCGGCGCCGAGAATGTCGACCCATTTGGTTTCGGGGTTGCCTTCGGTATCCACGCGAATCTGGACGGGCATGCTAAACGTATCGATGGGCTGCTTGATTTTGCCAACGATGCGAAAACCTTTGGGCGTCCGATAGACGACGTAGTCGAGCGTGAAATCGGGGACGCCGGTGGAGTTGAGCCATTGGGCGAAAAATGCACGGAGATTCGGGGGGACGGTACCAGCAGGTGCGGCGGCCTGCACGTCTTTGTCGGCTAGATTGATGAAATCGTCGATGCGGGCGGTCTTGCCAGCGTACTTCGTTGCAAAATCGTGGAGAAGATTGCGAAAGGCGACGTCGCCCATTAGGGCGCGGAGCATGTGGAAAACCATCGCGCCTTTGTTGAGCACAACGGAACGGTAGTCGCTGGAATAAGGAGCGAGCCGCGCGGCCTGCGCGATTGGGGCAGCGTCCTCGTACATCAACGCGCCGACGGCGAACTCATCGACCGCGCGGAGGCCGGCTTCCTTGCCGGCGCTTTGCTCGGCATAGAGCTCTTCGCAATAGCGGGCCAGGCCGTCGGTGATCCAAACATCGCCGGGAGATGCAGGGAGGATGGAGTTGCCAAACCATTGCGCCGCGACGAGGCCAGCAATGGTGCGCTCGGCGGATTTCGGCTCCCAGAGGCGATGGCTGAGGAGTAGAACGCCTGGAGCGGAGAAATCGCGGAGCGTGCCGTCGGGCAATTGAATTACCGTCATGTTGGGATCGGGCAAGCCGCCGAAGATATCGGAAAAAACGGTGACGGCATGGGCGACGTCGTCCGCAAAGCCCTGGGCGTTGGCCGAATCGGCGCGGGGAGCGTAGACGGCTACGTCGATCCCTTCAGACTGCTTGGGATTTAGTTGGAGATTTCCGGCGACGAAGGTGCCGTGAGGGCCGAGCGTGGGGCAGTCAAAGGTATAGAGAAGGCGTCCGCCACCGGCGCCGGCTGTTCCTGCCAGGGGGGTTGGGGCGGAAGATTTGCCGGAACCAGCTATCGCGAAGTTGTCCGGGACATTGAGATGGAATGTTGCGGTGTAGCGGTTGGAGGGATAGTCGGTGAGAGGGAACCATCTGGCGGGAAGCAGCAAGTAGGCGCTGTCGTGTCCGATCATGGCAGCAGTGACGCCGGGGACGGGGCTGTTTTCCGCGTTGGCAAGCAAGCCGGAATAAGTGAAGGTCAGTGTGACGTGGCCCCCAGTGGCGATGGGAGTGGGAAGCGTGACGAGGACGTAGAGGGGATTCATCGAATCACGGCCGAAACCTATGGATTTGCCGTCGGCGGTGGCGACGGCGCTGACGGTCAGATTGGGATGGAGCTCGACGCGAAGGTTGCTGGTGACGGTGGTGGCCGTGAATTCGACTTTGGCGATGGCACTAATGGATTGGTGGGTGGAGTCTAGCGTGGCGGAGATATCGTAGTGATCGGCTAGAAAGCCGACCTGCTGGGGAACCTGGGCGCGCACCGAGGGGGCGGCGCAGGCCAGTGCCGTGAGGAGCAGGAACGCAAAGTCGACACGAATTCTTCGGCGGAGGGGCATTGCAGCTTTCAATGGGCACCTTTCGTCGGGGCGCAGAGCGACACCGTTCTGCCTATATAGGATAGCAGAGAGTGGGCTACGCGTTGCCAGCGAGAGTTGAGAGGAGGGAAGAGATGGCGTCGGCGGCGCGGTCGACGGCGCCTGGAGGTCCCAGGCGTTTGCGAACTTCGGCGAGTCCGGCGCGGAGACTATCGCGAGCGGATGGGTCGTTAAGGAGGCGAAGGACTTCCCGGGAGACGCGATCGGGAGTGAAGTCCTTTTGAATCAGCTCGGGAACGACGGGTCGTTCGGCGATTAGATTGACCATGCTGAAAAAGTGAGTGCGGACGAGGGGCTTGGCGAGGAGGGCGGTGAGTGGAGTGACGCGATAGATGACGACCATGGGGACATCGAGAAGAGCGGCTTCGATAGTGGCGGTGCCGCTGGAGACGATGGCGGCATCAGCGGCGGCGAGGGCGTTATAGGTTTGGTTTTCGACGACCCGGACATTGAGAGAGCGGTTCCAGCCGGATTGGAGCTCGTTGACGTTGGCGTGGGCGGCAGCGGCGATCACAAATTGAGCGGAATGTTGCGAATGGATGCGGGCGCAGGCTTCGCGGATTATGGGTAAGTGTTGGGCTAATTCGGCATGCCTGCTGCCGGGCAAGATCGTGACTATCGATTTGTCGGGATCGAGATTTTGTTCGCGGCAGAATTCCTCGCGAGTTTCTGTGGCTTGCACGGTGCCGACGAGCGGATGGCCGATGAATTTTGTGGGGACGCCGGCGTTGGCGAAGAAGGCTTCTTCGAACGGAAAAATGCACAGGGCTTGGGCGAAACGGCGGCGGACTACGCGGACGCGCCAGGGGCGCCAGGCCCAGAATTGCGGGCAGATGTAATAGATGTTGCGGACTCCGTGCGGGCGAAGCTTGCGCGCGAGGCGAAGATGGAAGCCGGGGAAATCGGTGAGGATAGCGAACGGCGGTTTGCGGCGGCGGGCTTCGGAAACGAGATGGCGCATGGCGCGGATTAGAGAAGGAAGGTGACTGAGAATTTCGGTGATGCCGACGACGGAGACTTCTTTGTAATCAGTGATGACGTCAACGCCAGCAGCGCGCATTTGCGGGCCGCCCATGCCAAAGAGAGCGACGTCCGCGCGTTTCTGAAGGGCGGTGGCTAGGCGCGCGGCGTACATATCCCCGGAAGCTTCGCCTGCGGAGATGAGGAGCGGAATGGGAGGCATGCGCGGTAGAGGAGATCAGTCGGTGGCAGGTTGAGGAGCGGGGAGCGGGCCGCGAGGCTGCTCGGCGAGAGTCCCTGCGGAGTCGCGGGGGTCTTCGGGCAGGCCGAGTTCCTGTTCCTTGTACTGGAGCTGGTAGAGGCGGTAGTAGATGCCGCGCTGGGCAAGGAGTTCCTGATGGGCGCCTTGTTCGCGGAGACGGCCTTTGTGGAAGACGAGGATGCGCGAAGCGTACTGGATGGTGCTCAAACGATGGGCGATGATGAGAGACGTGCGGCCGGAAAGAAGGCGGTCGAGAGCTTCGCGAATCTGGAGCTCGGTCTTGGTGTCGACGCTGGAAGTGGCCTCGTCGAGAATGAGGAAATGGGGATTGTGTGCGAGGGCGCGCGCAAAACAAATGAGCTGACGCTGGCCGACGGAAAGAGTGGAGCCGCGCTCGTTGACGGACGTGCCGACGCCTTCCGGGAGCGTGCGGACAAAATCGCCGAGACCTATTTCGTCGACGGCGTGCTCGACAGTGACACGATCTATGCCGGGTGAACCGAGACGGACATTGGATTCGATCGTTCCGGTGAAGAGGAAGGAATCTTGCAGGACGATACCGAATTGGCGGCGGAGATTTTGGATGTTGATGGCGCGGATGTCGACGCCATCCAGGAGAATCTGGCCGCGCTGCACGTCGTAGAAGCGGAGAAGCAGGGAAATAAGAGTGGTCTTGCCAGCGCCGGTGTGGCCGACGATGGCAAGAGTCTGGCCGGGCTCAACGCGGAAAGAGACATCGCGAAGAACCCAGTCTTCATCAGCGGGCTCGGGGACATCGCGGTAGCTGAACCAGACATTTCGGAATTCGATTTCGCCTCGGGGAGAATCGAGGCGGACGGCCTGCGCCGCGGACTGAACGGTGATGGGCTCATCCAGCAACTTGAAGATGCGCTCGGAAGCGGCCATGGCGGATTGCAGGATGTTGAATTTTTCGCTGAGGTCCTGGATAGGGCGGAAGAATCGCGTGGCATACATCGTGAAGGCGGTGAGCACGCCGAGGCTGAGGCCGCTGGAGAGAACGCGGTTTCCGCCGGACCAAAAGATCAGAGTGATGGTGGCGACGCTGAGGAATTCGACGGCAGGATAGAAAAGGGCGAAGGCCAGGATGGCGTCGTACCAAGCCTTCATGTTATCGCGGTTGCGGCTTTCGAATTCGATGCGGGCTTTGCGTTCCCGATTGAACAATTGCACCACGTGCATGCCGGAAATGTATTCCTGGAGGAACGCATTGATGCGCGCGATGGCGGTGCGGATGCGGCGATTAGCGTCGCGGACGAATTTGCGAAAGAAATAAGTGACCACGAATATGAAAGGGAGCACCGCGAAGGCGTCAAGCGCGAGGCGGCGATCCACAGCGAAAAGGAAGCCGGCCATGACCACGAGGAGGAAGAAATCGTTGATCATGGTGACGACGCCTGCGGCAAAGAGATCGTTCAAGGCGTCGACGTCGGTGGTGACGCGTGTGACGAGGCGGCCCACCGGGTTGCGGTCGAAATAACTCATGGGCAGGCGCTGGATGTAGGCGAAAATCTCGCTGCGCATGTCGTACATGATTTGCTGGCCGACGCGCTGCATGATACGAATTTGGGCGTACTGAGCGAGAAAATCGGAGATGAGGACGATGAGAAAGACCAGACTGATCCATTCGATCCCGCGCCACGCCTGGCTTTCGGGAATGAGATGGTTGACCGTGGGAGTGAAGTAGCCGTCGATGGCTTTCCAAAAGAGCCAGGGCGGCGTGAGCTCGAGAGGCGTAACGACAGCAACGAGCGTCATGGCCAGGACGACGCGCCATTTGTACGGGCGCAGGTAGTGCACCAGACGCTTGAGCAACCGCGCGTCGTAAGCTTTTCCGAGCTTCTCTTCCTCGTGAATGTTGGTCATGCGCGTTCGAGCTCTTCTTCGAGCAACTGTTTTTGATAAAGATCGGCGTAGTAACCCCGATGCGCGACGAGTTCGTCGTGGGTACCGCGCTCGGTGATGCGACCGTCGCGCAGGACGACGATTTGATCGGCGTCGCGGACGGTCGAGGTGCGATGGGCGATGAGGATCGTGGTGCGCCCGCGCATGATGCCGCGGAGCCGGCTGAGAATGCGCTCTTCGGTTTGCGTATCGACGCTGGAAAGCGAATCGTCGAGGATGAGGATGCGCGGGTCGCGGACGATGGCGCGGGCCAAAGCGGTGCGCTGTTTTTGTCCGCCGGAAAGAGTGATGCCGCGCTCGCCGACCATGGTGTCGTATTTCGCGGGAAATTCCTGAACGTCGCCATCAAGGCTGGCGATTTCGGCGGCTTCGCGGACGCGATCGAGATCGCAAGTGGGCATTCCAAAGGCGATGTTTTCGCCGACGGTTTCGCTGAAGAGATAGGTGTCTTGAGGGACGTAGCCGATGGCGCGGCGCAGCGTGTCGAGGGGCCATTCGCGGATGGAGCGTTCGTCGATGAGCACGGAACCTTCGGGAGCTTCCCAAAGGCGAGCGATGAGAGCCGCGAGCGTGGTTTTGCCGCTGCCGGTGGGGCCGACGATGGCGAGCGTCGAACCGGCGGGGATGCGCAGGTTGATGTCGTGCAGGACAGCGTCGGCGGCGGGGCGGTTGCCGTTCGAGCCGGAGTTGGCGTTGCCATTGGCGCTGGCTCCAGCCATGGTAGTCGGATAAGCGAATGTCAGATTGTGAAACTCGATTTCACCCTCTACGCTTTGTGCGGCGGTGACCGTGGCGGCGTGGTCGTCGATTTGCGGTTGCGCTTTAAGAATATGATTGAGGCGGCCCATGGAGGCAGCGCCGCGCTGAAAGATGTTGGTGACCCAGCCCAGAGCAATCATGGGCCAAACGAGAATGCCGAGATAACTATAGAAGGCGATCAGAGCGCCGAGAGAAATGCGGCCAGTGAGAACGAGATGGCCGCCTTGCCAGAGGACGATGAGAAACGTGACGCCGATCATGGCCTGGAGCGAGGGCATGAACATGCTCCAGGTGCGGATGAGCTTGACGTTGCGTGAAACGTACTCGCGATTGGGTTCATCGAAGCCGTGGATTTCGGCTTCCTCCTGGGCGTACGCGCGAACGACGCGGACACCGGCGAGATTTTCCTGGACTTTGGCGGAGAGCGTCGCGAGAGACGCCTGGATTTTTTCGTAGAGTTCGTGGATCACTTTGCCGAAGTGCTGCACGACCACGGCGACGAAGGGGACGGGGATGAGAATCCAAAGTGTAAGCGAGCTGGAGAGCTGAGACATGACGGCGATGGCGAGGGCCATGCCGATGATGGTTTGGCCGCTGTACATGATGCCGGGGCCGAGGATCATGCGGACAGCATTGAGGTCGTTCGTGGCGCGAGACATGAGCTCGCCGGTGCGATTGCGGACATAGAATTCGGGTTCGAGGAGGAGCAAGCGATTCAGCAGGCCGCCGCGGATATCGAATTCGATGTCCCGGGAGACGCCAATGAGGACCCAGCGAGTCAGGAAAGAGAGGACGGCTCGGACGGAAACGAGCGCGATGAGGAGCACGCAATAGATGCCGAGTGCGTGGCGGCTATGTGGTGAATAGAAGGGAATCGCGCGGCTGAGCCAGGAGCCGGCCAACAAGTGGCCTTGCGCGCTTCGTTCAAAGGGATGGGCGCTGCCCGCGAGAATGTCCGTGAGGACTCCGGTGGCGAGCGGGATTACGTTTTGGACGATGCTCGAGACGACGAGGGCGAACATTCCGAGGGTGATCGGTCCGGGATAGCGGCGAAGATAGGGAATCAGGCCAAGCAGATCCTTCCAGGAGGATGGCTTCCGCGTTTTTTTGGCGGCGCCAGAGGTTGCGCCGACGGTGGCTGCGGCTGCGCTCATCGGAGCACCGATCTGGCAGTGGATAGCGACGGTGTTTCCAAAAGGAAATGTTCGTAGGTGCGGTCCAACGATTGGTAGCGCTTCGTGGCTGGATTCCATGCGACCCCGATGGGCAAGAGATGGGGATCGGAGGCGCCGGAGCCCTTGATGGGGGTGAAGTAGAGTTGGATTCCCTTGACGGGATCCTGGTCGTACTGGATTCGCCAGCCAGCCACAGATGAAAGCGGAGTCATGGCCAGATAGCCTTTGGAATTTTTTAGATATTCGTCGCAGCGCAGGAGTTCCGACCACTGGTCGTCCGTTTTTTCGGCGAGGACCGCGCGCGTCACGATAGTTCCGGGGATGGGATTCTTGGGATTTTTGGGAACTACGTTGGCCGCGAGAAACTGCTGTTTGCCGGTTTTGGCGAGATCGCCGAAGACGAGGACTTGGGTTTCTTTTCCTAGAAGATTTTGCGCGGCGGCCTGGATATCTTCGGGGACAGCCGGCTCGGCGGGTTTGGCGGCGGCCTCTTCTGCGGGCTTTTGGGAAGTTTCATCGACGCAACCCGTTTGGCACAAGGAAGCAAACGCTAGAGAAGCCACGGCCAACCCGGCGAAAATTCGGCGGTTTGCGCGGACACGTGAGATAACGCGGCCGGATTGGTTGTTCGCCGCAACCTGCTCCAGAGAATAGGGTACGCCGGCCGAAATGTTAGAAGCTTTTTGAGACTCGCGCATCAGAGAGTTGTCGTCCTCAGCGTAATCCCCACTATACGCCAGGGTTCGTATCCTTATCCGGAGTGCTCGGGACCTTCCCGGCGTGCTCAACATTTTCAGTCCACGTGAAAAGCGGTACGTGAGCGTGCCCGACCTGCACTTGGATGATTCTAACTGTTGGTAGCCGCAGGTGGAAGCGCGGTCAGGCCGGCAGTTCCTTGCCGGCCACAACTAACGGTGCGCCAGGATGGCATCGAGGCGTGCTTCAAAGTTCTGTTCTCCTTCGGACGAGAGCTGGCTGCGCTCGACGGGCAGTGCTCGCTCGATGGATTCCACCCAGTGGAACAACTGTTGGATGTTCTCGCGGGTCTTTGCGTGATATTCCTTCAGGTTGCCCGGTGCGGACATCCATTGGCGGAAAGTGTGTTCCGCGGGATGGTCGGAGGATTCGAAAGGATTTGAAGCGGCCCCAGGCGCGAGCAGCCCGGCGTGTCCTGTGAAGAAATGCTCGAAGCCGAGATCGGCCGTGAAATAACCCTCGGACGTGGCGATGCCGCCGTCAAATTCTGGGCCGTAGCAGGTCAGCAGCAGCGGCTCCGGTTTGTTCGTCCACTTGAGAGTCTCCGCGTCAAAGCTCCAGAGATCCCATTTCGCCTCGGCGATATAGGCGCTGTCGGCGTTAATGTGCTGAGCGGCGAGGGCCGCGACTTCGGCCGCGCCGTAACCTTGGTCCTTCAGATCCCACTCGGCAAGCGAAATTTCCGTGGCATCGATCGGTTGTACGATGAGTCCACGGAACGCATTCTCAGAAGCGGAAAGCGGCGCCGTGGCGAGAAATCGCGCGAACTGAGCAATGAGGGTGGATTCGGAAAAGTCCCGGGTCCACACACGGAGATAGGCTCGGTTGGCCATGGTTGGTTAAGGTCTCTAATTATACTGGTGTGAGTGGCGAGAGGCGAATCGGCGAGTTTCTTTGAAGAGATCAGCGATCGCTGCCGCCAGCGGTTTGCGAGCGGGTCAGGGGTGGATCCGGATTCGCCATGCTCTCGGCGATTTTCTGCAAGCGTTCACGGAGCGTCTCGCCCACGCCGGCGAAAACCTGGGCGCAGGTTTCGCGAAGTGTTGCCTCTGCGTTGGCGGCGATGCTGGCCACCGCTGCGCGGGATTGGTGGTCCAAACTGGCCACGGTAGCGAGCATCCATTGATTTGAAACATTTTCCAGGCGGCCACGATGCTGCTCGGCAGCTTGATTGCTCATCTGCGCGTAAATGTTGCGCATTTCCGTGGCGTGCGCATCCACGGTGGATTTCCAGGACTCGAGCAACGGCGAAAGACCAGCCCTCACCCGAGCGTTTGCGTCGGCTACGCCTGTTTCTACCGCTCCGCTCATGCCAGCTTGGAACTGACGCAAGAAGGCTTCTTGCTCGGCGGTGACTTTTTGCGTCAGCTCTGAGCGGGCCGCGTCTAATTGCACGCGCGTTTCGCCCATGGACCGCAGTGTTTCCTGGCCAAAGCCATCGATTTCCTGACGGGCTTGCCGCTGGATTTCATCGGTGAAGGCGGCGGTGGTGGTTTCGGCGGCTTCGGCAAAGAGGGCGCGAGCGTGTTCGAAGGCGTCGCGGACCACTTCTTCCATTTGTGTTTGCGTGTGTCCGATGAAACTGCGGCTAGAGTGATCCAACTCGCTGGCAAAGACACTGGAAACCTCGCCGGCTTTTTCGCGGAACTGGCTTTCGGCCTGTTCGGCGGTTTTTTCGGTGAGGCTCTGAATCTGAGTTTGCGCCTTTTTCTCGTACCATTCCGCGGATTTCATCAGATCGTCGACCGTGTGATGTTTCAGGTCGGCCACTCTGGATTCGATCTCGGCCAGGTTGCGGGACGCGACGGTCTGCGCGGCCTCTTGCAGAAGCTGATCGATGCCGCCGAGATTTTCGCGGAAGCGGGCTAGCGATTCGGCGAAGGCTTCATCCGCTGAGGTGCGAATGCGGTCCTGCTGCAGAGTCATGGCGGCGTCGAGGAGGGAGCGGCCGCCGGCAAGGCGGTGAATGGCATCTTCTGTTTTGGAGATGTGGGGTTGAACCATGGATTCGATTTGCTGATCAAACCGAGAGAGCGCAAGCTGGCAATTCTCTTCGAAAGTGCCGCGGATGCGGGCGTTGAGCTCTTCGAGGAGCGTCCCCGATTGGCGGTGCAGTTCGTTACGATGGAGAGTGCGCACGTCGTCGATCTGCGATTCAAAACCGGAGAGAGCTTGGTTTTGCGCGGTTTCGATGCGCGCGGAGAAGTGTTCGAGGCGATCAATGGATTCAGCGGCGCGGGCTAAGGCCGATTCGAGACGCTGGGCCTGTTCTTGAGAAGCGTTGCGCAGGCCGGACAAATGTTGCTCGAATTCGGCGGCCGCGGCGGCCATAGATTCGTGAGCGGCGATAGTTTGGCGGCTCGTTTCTTCCTGTCCTTGCGACAGTAGCGCTTGGACTCGCGTTTCGAGAGTTGCAGTGGCGGCTGCCGTGGACTCCTGAACTGCCGCGGAGTGCCGCACGGATTCCTCGCGCAAAGAGTCTTGCAAGGCGGCGATGCGTTGTTCAGCATCAGTTGCCGCTCCGGCAATAGAGTCACGGACGGAAGCGGAGTGGCGCGCCAATTCATCCTCCACCTGAGACAAGAGGCTGCGCGCATGCTCCTCAAACGAGGCTGTAGCCTTTTCTTGAGCCCCGGTGAGAGTGCCTTCTAGCGCGGATTGCAAGCGCGAGTGGGCTGCTTCGGCTTCGCTCAGGAGCTGGCCCTGCCAGGTTGCTTGCGCAGAGGAGAGAGCCGCGGTTACTTGCCGCTGGATTTCGCTGGCCGCCGCGCCCATCGCCTCGCCATGTGCGTTTGCGGCCACTTCGCTTTGGCGCGTCACGTCGTCGACTTCGCGCATCGATTCCGCGGCGCGATTGGCGATTTGGGTTTCCGCTTGCTCGGCCTGCTTCCGAAGGCGCGAGGCGGATTCTTCCGCTTGCTGGCAAAGCGCGCGAAGCGATTCGACAGCGCTGGCGAGATGCCGCGTTTGCTCGGTGCGTTCCGCGGCACCGCGATCTGAAATCTGTTGCGTCAAATTGCGCGTGAGCTCTTCGAGCTGGGGAGCGATCCAGCGCGGAAGTTCGCGCTGCAATGCCTCGGCAGCTGCGGCATGCGCCGCGCGCGAACGAGTGTCGGACTCCTGCTGAATAGTTTCGACGGCGCTCGAAACCTGTTGGGCGAGTTGCTCGCGGGCAATCGAAAATTTCTGTTCCCACTCTTCCAGAGAGACGCGGCGTTCGGCAGCCACGGCCTGTGCGGCCACTTCGCGGGCGGCGGCTTGGATTTGTTGCTTGGCGTCGGCCAGGAGCCGCGCCATATGGCGTGCAAGTTGCAGCGACGCGTCGGTGGCGCTCGCCGGGGCAGGGAAGATGCGCAGATTATCCGGGACCGGCGGAGCGGTGGGTTCCGGCTCCGTCAACGGCAGATGAATCTCCGAGGACTCTGAGGTTCTCGTCGGCAAGTCTTGCGCGTCTTCGTAAACGTGCGAAGTCTGTGAGGTTTCTTGAGGCGCAAACCAATCCGGTGGCGGGAAGGCGATGCCCCATGTGTTGCCGGGTTGTTCCAGTTCAAGGGCCACCTGGAAAAGCTGTCTCACGGTACGAGGCCGCTGGATCCAAGCTACTCGCCCGCGAACGGTTCGCGGTGGCCGATTGGCTTCCGCATTGGGCACTTCAAGCGTGACCCACATGTTCTTGAGAACGTAGTGCTTCGACTGGTAGCGGCAGCCGTGGCAATTGATGATGAGGGTCGAGGTGCGCTCGGTGAAAGGTCGTCCAAGCGCGTCAACACCGGAGACCGCGAGCGGGACCGCTTGCATAATCCGCGTGCTGCGGCGCTTTCGCAATTCTTCGTTTTGGTGCGCTACCGTTTCAGACATCATTTCCGTCGTTTCGTCGGCAAGATTGCCGCTCTGCTCATCCATCGACACCGTTGCCGCTCCTAATGTTTGTCCGTGGCCGCAGATTTTCTACGACTGCTTGGTCGTCGTTCTAACATCTGAGGCCGGTGTACGGTGTGTTCCACTCAGGAACTTCCCTGCTTCCTGAGCGACCCAGATTGGCCCTACCAGCAAATAAATTGGCCCTTGAAAAAAAGCCGGATGATTTCCTTCGATCTTGTGTCCAAAAGGAGAAGAATCCAGCCGCCCACAAAAAAACTCCCGCCCCAAATCCACTTCATGAAGAGAAGCAGAAGGATCCCCAAAAAAATCATGGGGATGCCGACTTCGTGAAGCAGCTTATTCCAGCCGGAAGAATGCTCGTGATCGTACTGCGACATATAGTGCGCCAGATCGGGCAAAGCGCACCTCCTTGCGGTGGGGACGACTCCGCGGGAATGAAACTCTATACCCAAAATGGGCTGGTGGCTAGAGGCTGCCATACGTACTAGAACGCCCTTGAGCGGCTATTTAAATAGCCCTAAGAAGCAAGTAAGAGACAGGTCTGAGGCAGGTTTTGCGCTGTCTTGCAAGATTGCGATAAGCAGTTCTAATTCCGTGCTTCTGGTTTCAAACTGTGTGGTTTGAACGACAGGTGACTATAAGTCGCGGCGGCCTTCGAGCGCTTTCAGCATAGTGACTTCATCGGCGTACTCGAGATCCGCGCCGACGGGAATGCCAACGCCGATGCGTGTGACCCGAACGCCCAGCGGCTTTAGCAATTTGGAAAGATAGACGGCGGTGGCTTCACCCTCGGCGGTCGGATTCGTGGCGATGATGATTTCTTCGACATTGCGGGCTTTTAGCCGCTCAATGAGCGATTTGATTCTCAATTGCTCTGGTCCGCGGCCCGAGAGCGGGGAGAGAGAGCCGCCGAGCACGTGGTACATGCCGCTGTAGGTGCGGGTCTTCTCGATGGCCATGATGTTGTGGGCTTCTTCGACCACGCAGATGATCTTTTTGTCGCGACTCGCTCCCGTACAAAAGTGACACGGATCGTTCTCGGTAATGTTGCCGCACACCGAGCATTCGCGGATTTTTTCCTTGGCGTCGCGAATCGCATCGGCGAGGCCAAGCGCGTCTTCGGGGGCGGCGCGCAAAATGAAAAAAGCGAGGCGCTGGGCAGTTTTTTGCCCGATGCCGGGGAGATGCTTCAGTTCATCGATGAGGCGTTCGACGGGAGCGGCAAAATCGGGCATGCATGATGTGTAGCACAGCCTGAAGCGTGGCGCAAACCATGCCCAGAATCAGCGTTGGTGCAAATCCCTTGGCAGTCGTTTGTGGGGTAGCAGGGTCACAACGACAAATTCCTGGAGTGAGAGTTTGGGGAGGAAACCAAAGGAAAGAGGCGGAGCTTGAGAGGAAGGAGAACGGAGAAATATCTCGTCGTTAGAACAGACCGGGAATCTTCAGTCCCGCGATGCCCGGAATGCCGCCCGCGAGGCCGTTGAGCTGAGTGGCGACCTGTTCATCAACGCGGCGGCCGGCCTCGTTCACGGCGGCGCGGATCAGGTCCTGCATCATCTCCTGATCTTTACTGGCGAAAACCTCGGGCTCGATGTGCAACTCGACCACTTGCTTCTGGCCGTTCATTTTCACGGAGACCATGCCGCCGCCGGACGAAGCTTCAACTGTCACGGAGTTCACCTGCCGCTGCAGGTCTTCCCACTGTTGCTTCACTTTCGAAAGCATCTGTTGGAGAGCGCTGACTTCCATCAGGATTCCTCTTGACGCCACCTTACTTCGGAAATTCTGCCCCCGAAGCGTTGCAGCATGGACCGCACCAGCGGATCGCGCTCAAATTTCTCGCGCAGTTCTTCGGTTCCAGACTTTCCGCGCGGTGCCGCCGCTGCAACAACATCTACTCTAGCACACACGCGCACCGGACGGCCCAGCACTTTGCTCGAACAGGCACGGACCTTCTCGAGCGACTCGCGTCCCTCCATCATTTCCGCGAACGCGCGCTTCTCCGTCGAAAAATAAACTCTCAACTCCGCGCCTTCGAGCTCCCAGCGGCTGCCGTGCTGGACGATTTCGCCGAGAAATTTTTGTTGCGCTTGGATCGCGGTCTTGATTTCCGCAACTTGTTCCGGGGTGATTCCTTCGGCTCGCGGTTCGGCTGCCTTCTCGATGGCTGGTTCGGAATCGGGCGGAACTGCAACGGCGGCCGGCAGCTCCGTCACGGGAGCGATCTTTGTTTCCGCGCGCGCCGGCGCCGCTGCCGCTGCAGCCGAACCAAAACTCGGCGTCGAGATTCGCGGCGGCGGAGTGAACGATGTTTGCCCTGCGGGCGCAAAATTTCGCGCTGGTGGTGTTTGCGCCGCGACCGCGCCGGAGGTTGGGGAGGCGCTGCCGCGCATCGTGCCGGAACTTGCAGCACCTGCCGGAGCGCCGTTGCGAAGCTCCGCCAGCAACTCTTCCATGGGCGCGAGCCGCTGTGCGTTGATCAGCCGAAGCAGGCCCATCTCAAGGTGCACACGTGCATCGGGCTTACGGCGCAAATCGTCATCTGTGTGGAGAAGGATCTGGAAGAACCGCGTAAGGTCTTCTTCGCTGAATTGAGCGGCCGCTTTGGCGAGTGCGGGCCGCTGATCGGCTGTCGCCGCGATCAAATCCGAATCCGCGCCGCACACTCGCGCGATCAAAAGGTTGCGCATGTGCCGGATGGCTTCGCGACAGAAGTGCTGGAGGTTGCGTCCATCTTTTTGGAAGGTGTGCACGAGGCCGAGTGCCCGGTCCGCCGAACCTTCGGCGATGGCCGCGACGAGTTCGTTGAGCGAGTCTTCCGGGACGACGCCGAGAAGTTCACGGACCTCCTTGTCCGGGATTACATCGCCGCAATAGGCGCGTGCCTGTTCGAGAAGAGAGAGAGCATCGCGAAGGCTGCCTTCGGCCATGCGCGCAATCACGGCCAGCGCGCCAGGCTCGATCTGCAAATTTTCTTTTTTCGCGATTTCTTCCAACCGGCCGGTGATTTCCGCGAACGTCAGCGCGCGAAAATGGAAGTGCTGCGAGCGCGAACGAATCGTGTCCGCGAGATCCTCCGGCTGCGTCGTGGCCATGACGAAAACCACGCGGTCCGGCGGCTCTTCGAGCGTTTTCAATAGGGCATTGGAAGCTTCGCCGGTGAGCATGTGGGCTTCGTCGAGAATTACAACTTTGCTTCTTGAGGCGGCGGGGGCATAGCGGACCATCTCGCGCAGTTCGCGGATTTGGTCGATGCCGCGGTTGGAAGCGGCGTCGATTTCGATCACATCGAGCGAAGTTCCCGCGGCGATCTCTTTGCAAGAATCGCATTCGCCGCATGGCTCGGCAGTCGGCCCCTTCGCGCAATTCATGGCCTTTGCGAGGATGCGCGCCGCCGTCGTTTTTCCCACGCCTCGAGCGCCCGAGAAAATGTAGGCGTGCGCCACGCGATTATTTTTGATGGCGTTGGCCAACGTTGAGGTGACGTGGGATTGTCCAACTAGATCGCTGAACGTCTGCGGGCGCCACTTGCGGGCTATGACTTGGTAGCTCATGGATGGAAGAGTTGGTCCACGTGCGAGAACTTCCATAGAACAAGAGCTGCAAGGAGCATACCGGACATGACCAACGAAATATACAGTCCTTCGTTTATAGAATTATCGGCCACTTGCAACAGGGTATCTACCGGGGACCCCGACTCTTGCTCCTTTAGCGCGCCCGAGAGATAAAGCTCTCTGACACTTCCGTGGCGCTTGACGGCCCGCAAATAGGGAAAAACCGCGAATAGGAGCAGAAATAAAAAAATCCAACGAGCAGAGGTCTGACGGTTGAGTTCGCCCCAGTATTTCCAAAGAATGAGCCCATAAGCGAGACAGACGATTGCCAGAAGCACAGTATTGAGGGTGAATTGCCACGAGCGGAACGGCGACCGGAAGAAAAAAGTGCTCGGTTCGGGATCATCCGCGAACCAATTTACTACGGGTTTCGTTTGGCTCATCATGCGCCTCACATAATGCGACTGGCTGAGGATTGAGAACTTCTCACGAAGCGAGGAACTTCGGGTGATCTGCGGCACCCGAGGCAATCCCGATACCGTTGCTCCCTTCCGGGCCTGGCGGGGTTCGCGGGACCTCGTTGCACAGAGCCCGAAGTTCCACGCTTCGGCAGCCGCGCTTACTGCGCCGCTGCTGTTTGAGTTTAACACACAGAAGTTTAAGTCGCGCCACGGTCGCATTTCTCCGTGGCGCGACGCGATATTTCCAAACACTAGTACGCGGTGTGTCGTCCGCGGCTTATGTATGAGTTTTTTTACGCTCCTAGTCCTTCGGATAATTCGGGTCGGCTTTTACTTCCAGGATTTGCTTGGTGTGGCGTTCGCTGTGCGCAGCGATGAAGAGAACAAACTGATATGCATCCAGCTTCATCCCGATTGGGCTGTCCACGGCGTGATCGCGCAAGCCCGGCGTATTCTTCAGAAACTCCTCGGTCGCCGTGCGGCTTTCTAGAAAATGCTTCAATGAGCCTTCGGGCGAGCCGTAACGGTTCGTTGGGACGAGCGGCTCCGGAGCTTGCGCTTTTTGCGAGCGGTCCGGAATCATGGCGATTACGGCATCATCGGTCTTCTTCAGGTCGCGCCCGGGAACGGCGGGCGCGATCATCACTTTTTCCACGACGATTCCGCGAATGTAGTCTTCCGCAGCGGCGATGTGCTCCATGCATTGCGCGATGGACCAGCGATCCGGTCCGGCCTTGAAATTCCACTGCGCGTCGGAGAGGCCTCTGGTGGCATCGATGACGCCTTGCTTCGTCTTCTCGAGATATTGGATCGCGCGATCCTTTTCCGCCGGGGTTACTTCTTGGGCTTGAACGGCTGTCGCGCCCGCGCATGCGAGTATGGCGATAGCCGCTGCTGTCCTCAGTTGCTTAATCATGTTTTGCTCGCTTTCGTTCTGTGATTGGTGAGGGAGACGGAAGACTTTGGGACCTCAACGTAAATCCGCCCGGTCGGCTGGGGGTGGCGGAATTCTTCGAGGTGAGACCCTCCGTGTGGCAAGCAATGTAGCAGTGAATTGATGCCAGGTCCAACGCCAGGCGAACTTGAAGCTGAATGCCGACAGTTGACCATTGAGAAGCGGGGAGAGGAAAAAGATGACGCAGAGACGCTGAGACGGCCGAGCAGCACAAGGAGGACGAAGACCGGTTGCTCGCTGAAGAAAGAGGACAGCCAGGATTGGCTGTCCCACAGTGAACGAGAGCATTGCGGGGGGGTGCCCCCTCCCCGGTTTTCTTGTAAGTGCGGATTCTGAAGGGCTTAGTGGCGAGTGATGAGTGGTGAGCGGAAACCGAATGGCGAAAATGGAAACTCGAAATTCGGACTGTTCCCTGCGAAGGCTACGCGGAAAATCGAAAATCTGGCGCTTGAAAGAGGCGACCACACCCACCCCCGGGTGTTTTTTGTAAGGGCAATAATATAGTTGACGAATCAAAGCGTCAAAAGTGTTATTGTGGAGAGGACGAGATAAGTGGCATCTAAATGGGAAGAAGGCACTGGTGGTTTCGTGCTATAGAAAGCAGTTCCATGATTGACGTTGAACTGGCTGCGTTCTTCTTTGCGGGGAATTCGATTAGGAGCTTGGCTGACATTAGGGCAGGTCAGCATGTATCGGATTGGGCGCACGCCATCATTCAAGCCAGAGAGGGACTCAAGGATTTTATCCAAAGGGCCGAGCGGATCAAAATTTTTCCTCAGTCATGTGCTTGGGCGCGGTCAATTTTCAATACTACTATTACGATGATTCCTGAGCTTCCGCCAGGAACACCAGTTCCAGACCGTTTAATCTCACAGGAAGAAGTGGAAGGTTTCAAATTCCAACTGAATTCTTTTGCTTTGATGTTATCGGAAGAATCTGCGAAGGGTTATGTAGTCGCGCTGGAAAGGCAGCGCATGTTTGATTTGCATACATTGGTCGCAGATATTGAAGCAGCATTTAACCCAGAGATTTGGCCCAAACTCTCGAAGTTCTCCAAAAGAGAGATCGAAGAAGCAGGTCGCTGTCTCGCATTTGAATGCTACACAGCCTGTGGATTCCATTTACTAAGAGCAATCGAGAAGGAATGCTACGATTGCGCCACGCTCTTGATTCATTCCAAACCGCCGCGTCGAGACCTCGGAGATTATATAAAAATCCTTACTCAATACGGCGTTGACGCCCGGACAACTGCGGTGCTCGACAATGTACGTTCTCTTGAACGAAATCCGCTCATGCATCCAGAAGATTGGCTTAATCAAGATGAGGCCATAAACATTTTGTGCATCACGCAGCTTGCCCTTTCTCGTTTAATCTCTTGCGTGGAAACTATGAAGCTATTCCCGCAAAAGGGCACTCCATGAAAGAAAAACTTTCCGTCCCCGTTCCTGTACAATCCACGGCCAACAGAGTGTTTGCGGGAACGATAGAAATAGTCTTGGGCGTTTTTGTTTTGGCGATTGGTCTGGTCTTAATGGTTATTTATCGCGCGGCAGCTTTTGACGAGAGCACAGCTTGGGCTTGGGCATGTCTTATCCCGATACCGATTGTCGGTTGTGCGCTTTTACTGGCTGGCGGTATGAAGTTTTGGCGGCATAAGTGATGGTTACAGAGAACAGAAAACTAATCAGCGTTGATGATGTGCTGGCATTTGAAATTGAATGCGTACACTGCGGGACAAAGCTATTGATTCCACTCAATAAGTGCGCAAAAACGGCCCCTCAATGCTCACGATGCGGAACCTACTGGTATCGTTCTGGTGCGGCAGACAACGAAGCTATCATTTCTCTGGCTCGCGCTATAGAAGAGATCAAATCCGAATCAAAATTAAAAGATACGAAATTCCGTTTCAGAATCGAGATTGTGAATGACGAAAAGAAAATCTGAATACAATCGATTTGAGGCTCTTGCTGGCAGGGTGTTCGCGGTCCCGCACAGGGAAGTGAAAGCCAAGTTGCAAAAGGAAGAAATCGCAAAGAAGCGGAAGAAATCTAAGTCTTCTTCCGCTTCCCGCGAGGGAGCCTAGTTGGACAGGCTAGGCGTCGCACCGACCTTGCCAGTGACTTCGGCATAAGTGAGACGCTTTCCGAGGATGTGAGAGGCAACGTGCTCGAATCGCAGACCATCGTGAGCCAGTTCGCGGAAGTTGTACCGGAACACCTGCTCATCCAAGTACCGGAAGAGATGGAAAGGTTCCACGCTAATGTAGGTGCCCTTCAATTGGCGCTTGAAGAGGCTCCAAAAGTTTTCGAGGCCGTTGGTGTGAACCTGTCCGTCAACGTACCTTTCCGCGTGGTCGATAATTTGATGCTCGAACCCTTGCTGCTTGAGTCCTTGATAGGACATAAGCGCATCAGTGTAGATTGCGCTTCCTGCTTTGACGTGAGCGCGAATGTTGGATTGGAGAGCGTGCTTTTTGCGGTTGCCGACTACAGCGGCGCGAACCTCGCCACCACGTTCCAGCATTCCCATGACAGCGGTTTTGTCTTTGGTGCCAGTCTCAGTAATCCGGCGCTTGTGTTTGTCAGCGTGCATGAAACGAGCCGCCCCACCAACGAAAGTTTCGTCCACTTCCACTTCGCTACCCGGCCCACCGAGCTTAGTAAACGAACGAGTCTGCATCGCAAGGCGAATCCTGTGGAGCATGAACCATGCGGACTTTTGAGTGACGCCAAGAGCGCGGCCAACTTCATAGGAACTGACGCCGTTCTTGCAGTTCGCAATCATCCAAATGGCGACGAGCCACTTGTCGAGAGGGAGCGCGGAATCTTCCATAATGGTTCCAACCTTGGCCGAGAACTGGCGCTTGGTATGGACGTTCTTGCACTGCCATTTGCGCTGATTCTGGAGAAACACGGCATCCTCGCGGCCACATGTAGGGCAGATTACGACGCCATCCGGCCAGCGCAACTTGACCATGAAGTTGAGGCAGTTATCCGCGTCCGCGAAGTAGATAATGGCTTGCTGGAGTGTCTTTGGCTTGGTGCTCATGGCGTCCCTCACAAGACAAATAGTACCCTAGCCCGTTTGATTTGTCAAGTATATTATCGCCTTTGTAAGAGTGGCAAACAAAGGGGTTAACCTTGACGCGGCTCGTAAGAGTGGCAGGGAAAGGACTTAAAGTTGTTGGATTTTCAGTGAGTTGCAGATGGTCTGCAAGAGTGACAGATAAAGGACTTAGAAGGGCAGTGGTTAGTGGTGAGTGACTTGTGGCTAGCGGAGACCAATACGCGGAGCTAGGAGCCGGGGAATAGGTGACAAGCGGGAGGGAGTTTCGATGGTTGGAACGGTGAAAAAGGCGGGCCGGTAGCGGAGGCAAGGCGGTGACTCCTTTCTCCTCCGCGACGAAACAGTACTGATTATAACATGCTACGGCCTATTGTCAAGTAATAATTATAAATGGTTTGTCTGCTTGAGGTTGCGGGCGCGGATTGCGATGGGTTTCCAGGAAAACGTCCCGTCTGTCCCCGGTTTCCCCGGTTTCCCCCGGTTTCCCGGTTTCGTCCCCGGTTTCCGCGAGCCAATTTTTTCACAGGTTCCTGTCCCCGGTGCCCCAAAGGGTACCCGGCTAGCCCGTTGCTGCGGTGACGCTCCTTTTGAACACGGCTACAGCTATCACGAAAGCTCTGCCGTCCCTCACACACATTGAAGCTACCGCTGGCTTTGATTCGAGGTCATCTTGAGCACTGCATCTCCAAACTCCTGCATGGAAGAATGGTTTAGTGGAAATGAACTTGCCAACTCATGAGATAGGGTAGGCGTGATCTTTATAAGTTGAAACGAGGATTGGTCCATGCGCCCGCCTTTATTTGTCGGCGTATAGTTAAGTTTCGCGACTACCAGATAGGTCTCTGTGTCGCTCGATGAAACCGGTCGAGCAACAGGTCCAAGATGTACTATTTCAAACGCAGAGTCCAAAGCTGGCTTGATTTGCGGTGACAGTGTAAGGCCGGAAGGTAGTGTTGATAGTTGTTGTTTCGACTTTGATTCAATTCTCACCTTGTCTGGCGCGGCCCAGTAGCTATAGGACGCCCACGATACGTTAAAGGTCGAACGAGGAGCAACCGTGAGTTTTCGCCATGTGACACTATGAGAGTCCGCACTTAGCATCGCCGGTAATGGGCCTCTCACACCTATCAAAACCCCAATGCCATCATCAAACATATTTTGGTGTGGCTCATTCAATTGATGGTCTGGGAGGGGACCACTAAACAGCACTTCACTGCCGAGGCCATCAGGAGCGGTAATCAGTTGGTCTTGAAGTGTTTTACTGAAGTCGGTAACGTACGAGCTTGGACAGATAGCTTTGAAGTTGGCAACTGGTTCTGATTTGTCCATCTGGGCTTCGGTGTACATATACACTGGCAAGACTTCCATTGGGCGAGCGTCGCCGTTGACGATCTTTGCTTGAATACGCCAAATGTTGGGAGCGGAAGGCATTCCGTAAATAGGTCCCTTGAACTGCTCGTATTGAAGAGACACTTCGGTCTCGACCGATAGAAGAGGAATTGTAGATGCGCTTTTCGTTCCTGGACGCAATGACGGCAGCGAACCTGTCCCACTTCCTCGAAATAAGAAGATCCCGACGCCGCCCAATGCAAGGATCAATAAACTTGCGAGAATCCAACGCAACTTCATCGTGCCACACCTTTCCACTGACTGCTACGCAGTCATCGCTTAGCACCTGCCCGCACCAATAAGGCTTTGACCTCGGCGTGTCCTCCTGCTGTTGCGGCATCCAGTGCTGTCTTGCCATCGTTCGTCTTGGCACTGACATCAGCCCCCTTATCGAGCAGCGCACGCACCACATCCCCGTACCCTTTGTAGGAGGCCGTCATCAGGGCCGTCATGCCATTGTTCTCTTTTGAGTTGGCATTAGCTCCCTCGGAAAGAAGAGCTTGCGCCACGTCAAGATGGCCGTTTTGGGAGGCTATCATCAGCGCAGTCAAGCCATCGCTCGTCTTGGCATTGGCGTCGGCCCGCTTGGCGAGCAGCGTTTGCACCACCCCAAGGTGATCGTTCTGGGAGGAATACATCAGCGCGGTCCATTCATCGCTATCCTTTGCGTTGATCTGGGCTCCATTGGCGAGCAGCGCCTGCACCACCCCAAGGTGGCCGTCTATGGAGGCAGCAATCAGGGCGGTCGTGACATTGCTCTCGCTTGGATTGACACGGGCTCCCTTGGCGAGCAAAGCCTGCACGACTTTAAGGTGACCGTTTTGGGAGGAATAGATCAGTGCGGTCCCTCCATTGTTCGCCACGGCGTTGACATCGGCCCCTTTCGCAAGCAGCGCTTGCACAACCTCAAGGTGATCGTTCTGGGAAGCTACAATCAGCGCAGTGCCACCATCGGTTGTCTTGGCGTTGACTTTAGCATCCTTTGCGAGCAGCGCCTGCACCACCGTAAGGTAGCCTTCCGCAGAGGCACCCATTAACGCCGTTGTGCCGTTGCTCGATCTGGCATTTGCCTCGGCCCCTTTGTCGAGCAGCGCCTTTACAACGTCCAGGTGGCCTGCCGAGGAAGCCAAATAAAGAGCGGTCACACCGTCGCTGTTCTTGCCATTCACGCCGGTGTTGGGATCGAGCAGCGCCATGACACCGGGCAAGTCACCTTTTTTGGCCGCATCGAAGAGATCGTCCCCTTGAGCGTTGCCCCGTATCCCTGCCAAGAGGCAGGCCAACACCACGAGAAAGGAAACAATTAACGAACGCTTCCGCAAGCGGGCCGTCTTCAACAGAAACATAAAACTCCTTCAAGCGTTTGTAGTTATGGTTTGACACAGACCTGAATCAATACTGCATAACGCCGTCTGGTCTGCCAGAAGCGGCGAGCACTCGATAGAAACATAAAATCTCCTTAACCGGGGAAGCATAGAGTGTACTCGCCCGCGTGTCTACCAAGATGTTTCAATGAAAATCTGCGGGTAAACCGCTTGACCATTTTGCCCACAGTGGAAATTGGGGACAGGAACGTGTGAAAAAATCGATCCAAGGGATTTTCCATGTGCTGAAAAATGTATCTCGACATTGCAAACGCCGTTTGTACGCACTCTAATTGAT
>JBARCY010000096.1:0-5348 GCA_049794595.1 Candidatus Acidiferrum sp. | reverse complement strand
TTTTTTCCACTTCAAGCTTTCGGCCACTTCCTTGACGGCACGGCGCAATTGGTCCACCAGTTCGTGGTCCTTGATCACGTAGCGGTCCGCGCCCGAGTTGATGGCTGCGATGGCCGTCTCGACTGTGGGCACGCCGGTGATCAGCAGAAAGAAGGAGTTTGGCGAAATTTCCTTAGTAAGTTTCAGAAGGTCCACGCCGGTTGCGCCCGGCATGCGCACATCCGAGATGATAATGTCGAAAATTTGTGATTCGAGCTTGCGCTTGGCCGCCTCGACGCTATGAGCTACCTCGACGCGGTGGCCTTCCTTGCGAAAGGTAATCTCCAGAAGCTCGCAAATCGAGCGCTCGTCGTCGACGACGAGGATGTGAATCAGCTCGCTCTGGGCTTCCTTTACCGCAGCTTTTGTTCCCTGCATAAGACGTCACACCGTTCGCGGCAACTCCACAATAAACTCCGCGCCGCGATCTTTCTCTGAGATCACACTGATCCTGCCACTATGGGCCTGCACGATTTGATACACGATGGAAAGCCCCAGTCCCGTACCACCCTCAAATCCGGACTGGAGAGGTTCAAATATTTTTGCCCTCTGCCTGGCATCAAGCCCGACTCCGGTATCCCGAAAAGCGATGCGCAGCCAGAAAGGCAACCGCTCGATGTCCACGCTCAGCGTTCCCCCGCCGGGCATGGCTCGCAGGGCGTTGTCGCAAAGATTCCAGAAGACCTGCTTAATTTTGTTCGCGTCTACTCGTGCGCGTACTTCAGCTCCGTTAAATGTGCGGACGATGTGGTATTTGTTCTCGACTTCGGGTTTCTTTTCCACCAGTGTCAACGTTTCATCCAGCAATCCGCGCACGTCCGCTTCCTGGAACTCGTAAGTCTTCTCGCGCGAGTAGTTCAGAAAGTCCGTGATGATATGGTTCAGGCGCTCCGATTCGCGGCTGACGATGTTCACGAGGTGCTTCTCGTCGTCCTCAAGCGGAACGAGCCGCGCCAACTCCTTCACTGCGCCGGCCATGGCCGTTAGCGGCTGCCGAATTTCATGGGCGATCGCAGCGGAAAGCCTGCCCAGCGCGGCCATACGCTCTTTCGTCGCCACTTCTTGCTCGAGTCTTCGCAGCTCCGTCAGGTCCTGAAAGTTAAAGACGTATCCGCTTCGTGTGGAATTCCTGGTGCGAAGAGGGGAAACGGAAATGCCCAAATATCTTTGTTGGCCGTCCGGCGTGCGAAAGTCGATCTCTTTTCGAACCAATGGACGCTCATCGTGACTCCGGCCGCCTGGAAGCCAAAAATTCTCATCGATCTCGGGAAGCTTCCGCCCGCGCAGATCCACGAAGCGGCACCCGAGAATCTCTTCTCCTGTACGATTCAGCAGCAAAATGCTGCCCTCCAGGTCGGTCGTCAGAAGCCCGCCGCGCATCGAGTGGATAATGTCCTCGGTAAAATCCTGCAGTTCGAGCAGTTCTTCGCGTTTCTCCTCAAGTTCAATTCCTTTACGCCGAAGCGATTGCGCAAGGAGGCTCGCCAGGTAAGCGACCGCGAGGAAGCCAAAGAGATTGCTGAGAAACCACACTCGCAGGCCTTCGAGTGTGGGGACGACCACGAAGGTCGGTGGAATCCTTCCTGCAAAAGCCAGCGCGGTCATGCCTCCGAGAATGGAAAGGCATACTCCAGCGGTGACGAAGGCCACTCGGCGGGAAAACAAAATGCTGGCGACAATGATGACCAGCAAATAAAGAGAAATGAAATAGCTTTCCTGCAGCCCTGTGGTGTAAACGAGCGCCGAAATCAGGATTACGTCACTGGCAACTTGCAACGCGCCTTGCCACACCGCGCCCGGCAGCCAGCGGACAAAAGCAATGTGCAGAATGCCCAGTGTGGCCCAGACAAGCAAGATAGGCAGGAAAGCGTGGTTCGTGCTAGAAGCCGGGACGTACTGCGGCCAGATGAGATAGACAATCAGGATCAATAGAATCGTGAGCAGGCGGACACGGGTCAGCCAGCCAAGCCATTCCCTTGTTGTCGTACTTTGATCCATGGATCGCCCGCGCCCTGACCCCAGTTTCCCCCGGGCATTCTCCAGTTTAAACAAAAATGGCGAAGGGCCGGGTGTTCCTTCCCTGCCCTCCGCCGATTGGATACTGCTCGAAACCCAACGTCGCGGCTAGTGGACTTCGCTCAACTTGCCGATCAAGGAGAACAGTGGCATGTACATGGATATGACCACGCCGCCGACCACCACGCCCAGGACGACGATCATAATCGGTTCCAAAGCGGTCAGGAGGTCCTTCACGGCGGCGTCGACTTCTTCTTCGTAGAAGTCCGCGATTTTCTGCAACATCGCGTCCATCGCGCCAGTTTGTTCGCCGACGCTGATCATCTGCGTGACCATGCCCGGGAATACGTTCGAGTCCTTGAGGGGATCGGTTAGCGATTTACCTTCCTCGAGAGACTTCCGGACTTGCTGCAATGCCTTCTCCACCACGGCGTTTCCGGCAGTCTTGGCCGTAATGTCCAGCCCTTCCAAGATGGGCACGCCGCTGGCGATCAAGGTTCCTAGAGTGCGGGTAAAGCGTGCCACGGCAATTTTCCGCATGAGGATGCCCATGACCGGCAAGCGCAGGACGGTGGCATCAATTGCATAGCGCCCTTGTGGAGTGCCGTACCACACTTTTAGTCCAAATAATCCGGCTACGATGCCTACCAAGATCAGTAAGCCAAATATACTGCCGATGATATTGCTTAGGCCGATGACGATTTTGGTCGGCAAAGGCAAATCAACACCGAGGCCGGCGAACAGCGTTGCGAAAATCGGCACCACCTTCCACAGGAGCAGGATGATTACGCCGCCCGCGACCGACAAGACGCCGATGGGGTACACCATCGCGGACTTAACGGCGCGCTGCAGCTTGACGCTCTTTTCGATATAGGAAGACAGCCGCTGAAGAATGGTGTCCAAAATACCGCCGGTTTCGCCCGCTTCGACCATGTTCACGTAGAGGGAGTCGAAAACCTTCGGGTATTGGCGCATCGCCGTGGAGAGCGTTGCGCCTCCTTCCACCGAACCCCGCGTTCCTGTGAGCACCTTCTGGAAAGTCTTGTTCTCTTGCTGGCTCGCAAGAATCTCCAGACACTGGACGAGCGGCAAGCCCGCGTCGATCATCACCGAGAACTGTCGCGTGAAAATCGCCAGTTCTTTGGAGTTGACCCCCGATCCAAAGGTCGGCAGGCTGAACTCTTTGCCCTTCTGCGACATCTTCGTGGGCGTGATCTGCTGGCGCCGCAGGATATTCTGGAGCTCCGCCTTGCTTGTCGCGTTGACCTCTCCGCTGACGTTTCCGCCGGAACGATTGGTCCCTCGATATGTAAAGACCGGCATACTCTTTCCTCCTCAATCCATCAAAAATTCATCGACCCGCTGCTTTTGGGCCCTCAAAATCCTCTACCGCTTGTTACCCACTGGCGTTTTCGAACCTCCGCCGGAAGGTGACGACACGCCTCGGTTGATCATGTCTTGCAGCTCATCGGCGTTCGACGAACGAGAGAGCGCCAAATCCAGGGTGATGAGCTTGTTAAAATAGGCGTTCGCGAGGCCTTGATTAAACGTTTGCATGCCTGTTTGTCCAGTACCCGTCTGCATCGCGGAATAGATTTGGTGAATCTTGTCTTCGCGGACGAGGTTGCGGATCGCCGGCGTGGGGATGAGCACTTCCATGATCATCACGCGGCCGCGGCTGTCCGCCCTGGGCAGAAGCGCCTGACAAAGGATCCCTTCCATCACCATGGAAAGCTGCGCACGAATCTGCGGCTGCTGGTGCGACGGAAACACGTCGATAATACGGTTGATCGTCGAAGCCGCGGAATTGGTGTGCAGTGTGGCGAAGGTTAAGTGGCCCGTTTCCGCGATACGCAGCGCCGATTCAATGGTTTCAAGGTCGCGCATCTCACCGATGAGCACGACGTCGGGGTCTTCGCGCAGCGCGGCGCGGAGCGAATTCGCAAACGAGTGAGTATCGGCGTGCACCTCTCGCTGGTTCACCAGGCATTTCTTGTGGTTATGCAGAAACTCGATGGGGTCCTCGATGGTGATCATGTGCTCTTCGCGCTCGGAATTAATCTTGTCGAGCATGGCGGCCAGCGTCGTCGATTTTCCCGAACCGGTTGGCCCCGTCACCAGCACGAGTCCGCGCGGTTTGTCGCAAAGACCTCGGACGACATTCGGCAAACCCAAGGCGTCGAAGTTCTTGATCTCCCAGGGGATGGTACGAAAAACGGCGGCTACGGCCCCGCGCTGATTGAATACGTTGCCGCGGAACCGCGCCAGGTTCTTTAGCCCAAATGAAAAATCCAGCTCCAGGTTCTCTTCAAAGCGGTGTTTTTGTGCGTCGGTCAGAACGCTGTACGCCAGCGACTTCGTATCGGCGGCCGTCAAGGGGGGCATATCCAGTGCCCGCAAGTGCCCGTGAACGCGAACGCGAGGCGCGCTGTTCGTGGTGATGTGAAGGTCGCTGCCTCCCATCTCGATCATTTTTTTCAGCAGTTCGCTCAGCGTAATCCCGGCCATCGCTCCACCTTTTTCTTATAAAACCGTCTCGCGCAAAACCTCTTCCAATGTCGTCTGACCTAAAGCCACTTTGATCAACCCGCTCCGGCGCAAGGTGATCATTCCCTGCTCGATCGCTTTCTTTTTCAGTTCCAAAGCGGAGGCGCCCACGAGAATTAATTCCCTCAGTTCGTCGTTGATTTCCATCACTTCATACAAACCCGTTCGGCCCTTGTAGCCGCCCTTGTTGCAGATGTTACATCCCTTGCCGTGGTAGATTTTAGTCGTCTTGACTTCGTCAGGGGTGTACCCCGCGTCGATGAGCGCCTGCTCGGGCAGTTCCAGTTCTTCCTTGCAATTCGTGCAAACGCGCCGCACCAACCGTTGCGCGCAAATAAGATTCACAGATGTAGCTACCAGGAAGGGTTCAATACCCATGTTCATCAACCGGCTGATCGTCGAGGGCGCGTCGTTGGTGTGCAGAGTCGAGAGCACCAAGTGCCCGGTAAGCGCCGCTTTGACCGCGATTTCAGCCGTTTCAAAGTCGCGGATCTCGCCCACCAGAATGATGTTCGGGTCTTGCCGCAGGAAGGCGCGAAGGGCCGCTGCGAAGTTCAGGCCGATCTGTTCCTTCATCTGGACCTGATTGATCCCCGACAACTGGAACTCGACTGGATCCTCGGCCGTCATAATGTTGGTATCGACCGTGTTCAGGCGCGCCACCGAAGAATAAAGCGTGTTGGTCTTGCCCGATCCTGTCGGCCCCGTGACCAGCACCATGCCGTACGGCCGCAAAATATTTCGCT
>JBARCY010000095.1:0-11927 GCA_049794595.1 Candidatus Acidiferrum sp. | reverse complement strand
CTTTGAGCGGCTGCTCTTTCACGAAGCGCTTGCGGATAATTTCGAGAACGGGCATCTGCTGATGCGACCACTCGATCTTGCGCTTGCCGGCGTCGGCCAGCCCGATATCCTTGACATCACCCTTTTTTAGTTCAGCTATAGCCACACTCATTCTCCTTGATCCGACATTTGCGCGGCGAAGGAACTTCGCGCGGGAAAAACAAAACACCGGCGTTGGAGCCGGCTTTAGAAACAAGACTAACGATGCGCGCCTGCTTCCACGGTAGCCGCTACTCCGAGGCCGGCTGCCTTGCGAAGAGCATCCGCGCGGTCGGTGTGCTCCCAGCTGAAGCCCGCGCCGCTGCGACCGAAATGTCCGTACGCGGCGGTGTCCTTATAGATCGGACGGCGAAGATCGAGCGTCTCGATGATGCCCTTGGGCGTGAGCGAGAAATATTCACGAATCAGAAGGGTGATTTTTTCGTCGGAAATGGCGGCCGTGCCAAAAGTGTCGGCCATCACGGACACTGGCTCGGCCACGCCGATAGCGTAAGCAAGCTGCACTTCCGCCTTGCGCGCCAGACCTGCGGCGACAAGGTTCTTGGCGATATAGCGCGCCATGTAGCAGGCGGAGCGGTCCACCTTCGAGGGATCCTTGCCGGAAAATGCGCCGCCGCCGTGACGGCTGTATCCGCCATATGTGTCGACGATAATTTTGCGGCCGGTCAAACCCGCGTCGCCCATGGGCCCGCCGATAACAAAGCGGCCCGTGGGATTGATGTGAAACTTGGTCTTGTTATCCAGCATCGCCGCCGGAATGATTGGACGAATCACGTGTTCGGTGACGGCGTCGCGCAAGTCGGCGTTGGAGACTTTTTCGCTGTGCTGCGTCGAGACGACCACACAATCGACACGAGCGGGTCGTCCATCGCGATATTCGACAGTGACTTGGGACTTGCCGTCGGGCCGGAGAAAATCAACTTTATTGGACTTGCGGATATCGGTGAGGCGCTGCGTGAGGCGGTGGGCGAGTTGGATAGGCATGGGCATCAATTCGGTGGTTTCATCGCAAGCGTATCCGAACATCAGGCCCTGGTCCCCCGCGCCGCCGGTATCGACGCCCATGGCAATGTCCGGCGATTGGCGCTTAACGGTGCACATGACGGCGCAAGTGTCGGCATCGAATCCGTACTTCGCGCGGGTATAACCCACGCCGCGGATCGTGTCGCGCACCAGGTTGTCGTAATCGATGATGGCGCTGGTCGTGATTTCGCCGGCGACTACGGCAAGGCCGGTAGTGACGAGCGTTTCGCACGCCACACGGCCTTTCGAGTCCTGCCTCATCACTTCATCAAGCACAGCGTCGGAAATTTGGTCGGCAATCTTGTCAGGGTGACCCTCGGTGACAGATTCCGAGGTAAACAAAAAGTTGCGTAAGGCTTCGCTCAAAAGACATTCTCCTTCGTGATCCGCGGCGGCGCCGCCGCCGCGAAAGGTTATTCACCGGTGTATTCGATTAACCTTACAAAGCTAACATCGCGGCGTCCAAGAATCAACGCATTGAGCCTAAATGAGTTAAATCTGCAGCGAACGGTCGAAAATGGATGTTGAACGGCGTCTGGGTGCAGTGGGCAAACGCTGGATTAAGCGGCGTCCTCGTCATCATCGGGCTGAACATCCAGCTTGCCCTTGGTCTTTTTGGCCATCAAGTAGGAGCGGATGAACGGGTCGATGTCGCCATCCAGGACACGGTCGACGTCGCCGGCGCTAAACTTGGTGCGGTGGTCTTTGATCATGCGGTAAGGCTGCATGACATAGGAACGAATCTGGCTGCCGAACGAGATATCCAGCTTGGATTCGTCGAGCTTGTCGGTATGCGCCTGGCGCTTTTGGACTTCGAGATCGTAAAGCCGGGAGCGCAACATTTTCATGGCCATTTCGCGGTTCTTGCCCTGGCTGCGCTGGGCTTGGCAGCCGACGACGATATTGGTTGGCAGGTGGGTGATGCGGATGGCGGTCTCGACTTTGTTGACGTTCTGGCCGCCTTTGCCGCCGGAGCGGAAGGTGTCAACGCGCAGATCTTCTGGGCGAATGTTGATTTCGATCTTATCGTCAATTTCTGGAATCACGAAGACGGAGGCGAACGAGGTGTGGCGCCGCGCGGCCTGATCGAAAGGCGAGATTCGAACGAGGCGATGCACACCCGTCTCTCCCGCAAGCAGGCCGTAAGCGTTTTCGCCCGCAAACTGGATGGTGGCGGATTTGATGCCCGCTTCTTCGCCAGGCGTCTCATCCAGCAGGGTGGCGTTCATACCTTTGCGTTCCGCCCAGCGGAGATACATGCGCAGCAGCATCGAAGCCCAGTCCTGGGATTCGGTGCCACCGGCTCCGGGCTTGATGGTCATGATGGCGTTGAGGCGGTCGGTTTCGCCGGAAAGAAGTGTTCTGGTTTCAAGCTCGCCAACATAACTTTCTGCAGCGGTCAGCTCGCGATCGAGGTCGTTTAGCAGATCGTTGCGTTGTTCGGCGTTGGTCTCTTCCCGCGCGAGGCTGACGTAAGTCTCGATGTCGCCGGAGATGGAAGTCAGCTTATCGTCCGCGGCAATCTGCTCTTCGGCGCGTTTGCGATCGCGCAGAACGGCTTGCGCGGCTTCCTGATTGTTCCAAAAATCGGGTTGAGCAACTTGAGCTTCGAGGAATTTCAGACGTTCGCGGTGTTGCGGCGCGTCAAAGATAGCTCCGCACGAGCGTAATGCGAGGCTTCAATAATTCGTAGCGGTGCTGCAAATCTTCAAGAATCATTCGGTTCGTCCATCTTCAGAGAATTTTCCCGTTTTTTTGGTTCGTTCGTTTCCCTGCTAGCTGCAAACTTTACTGGGATGTTTAGTCCCGGCTTCCAGCTCGATATAACCAGAATAACGGAAACCAGCACGCAGAGCCAGGCGAACCAATCGCCGAAGCGCGTGTAGATCGTTTCATTGGTGCGAAAGTCGTAGGGCAAATCGGCGGCGGCGCGCACGTCTCGCGGCAGCGCCCGGAAAATCCGGCCGTAAGGATCGATCGAAGCAGTAATGCCGCTGTTCGTCGTGCGCACGATCCAGCGGCGATTTTCGACGGCGCGAACGCGCGCCATGCGCAGGTGCTGCTCGGCCGCGGAGGAGTGCCCGAACCATCCGTCGTTCGAGATATTCACGAAGAGTTGCGCGCCGTTTGCGGCAAAGCGGCGAATCTCATTAGGATAAATTGCTTCGTAGCAAATAAAGACGCCAAACGAATAGCCGTTTGCAAAGCGCCCGACAGAATATTTCGTGCCCTTGCGAAATCCGCCGACCTCGCTTGAAACGTTGGAGACCACGCGGTGAATCAGTGGAAAAGGCTCGTATTCGCCGAACGGAACGAGGTGCACTTTGTCGTAGGAAAAGACGCGGCGGCCCTGCGCGTCAAACATCAGCGCGCTGTTGTAAGGCGCCATGATGGTGTGATTCGTTCCACCTTCCGAGACGGTTTCCGGTTTCCATTCGACCACGCCAACGATAAACGGATTTCCAAAGCGAATGGCGAGACTCGAAGCCAGATGAGCAAATTCGACGTCCTGATAGGAAAAAGGCGCTGGAGCTTCTGGCCAAACAAGCAAATCGGGATGATGCGCGGAAGGCGCAAGGCTCAGGCGCTGGATCTCGTCCATATCCGAGGCATGCACGAGGAACCAGTGGGCGGGATATTCGTCAACCTCGGGAAAGTTCAGCTGCACGGCGCGGGCCGCATGATTGGACGGGGCTTGAGGGACGAAGCGCGGACCGACGAGCATCACTATAATCACAAGCATTGTCGCGCTGGCGAGAATCGTCAGCCGCCGCTTCGGCGAATGCTTTGTTTCCGCGTCGCACCAGGCGAGCAGCGCATTAAAAGACGCAACGACAAAGGACAAGCCGTAAATCCCCGTGATCGTCGTCAACTGCACCAACGCCGCGTTTGCCGCCGCCGGATAGCCCAGCAAGTTCCAAGGAAAGCTAATCTCCGGCAGACGCGTTCGAAACATTTCCAGCAAAACCCACAGGAAGGGCGTGCCGATGCACGCGAGCGTGATGCTGCGAAGCGAAAGACGGTGGATCGCCCAAGTGACCCCTCCGTTCGCCGCGGCCCACACCGTCCCTATCAGCAGCAAAATTCCCCATCCGCCCGCGATGGAAAGACCGCCGTGCACGGCGAGCACCTTGGCGATCCACGGAACGGAGGTCAGCACGAAACAGAGGCCGTGCAGAAATCCGCAGCCGAAGGCCACGAGCGGGCGCGCGCCGAATAACACAATTACCAAGACCCCTACGCACACCCACGAATAAATGCTGAGATAAAAACCAGTGAAGGAAAACGAGAGCGCCGCGCCGGAAACCGCGGCGACAAAAAGCCTCATCCATGAGGGAGTTTCGCTTCCGGGATGCGGGCGAAAATAGCCGAGCCACGGACGCCCAGGCATCAGCGCTTCACGATGGCCTTGAAGCCGGCCAGCTCGAGACCTTTCCTGGCGTTGTCGACAGCTTTCTGGTCGGCGTAGGGTCCAACCAGCACGTGATAATACTTGTCAGCCTGCGGTGTTTGCACGAAGGTTGGGAAATTTCTCTTGCGCAAGGTGTTTGCCAGAGCCAGCGCATCGGCTTTCTTGGTGAGTGCGGCCACCTGCAAGTTAACGCCTCCGCCTTCGTTGGCGGGCGCGCTGACAGCCGTCTTGGATGATGCATTCACCTGCTTCATGATGGCGGAGTTCTTTCCGGCAGGCGCCGGCACGGGGCTCGCAACCGGCTTCAAATGATCATCGGCCTTGTTGGAATCGCCCGCGTGGTAGAACTCCCAATCAGAATTGGGAGGCGCTTGTGCGTCAGGCTGAACGTCGGGGGTTGATTTTTTCTTAGAGGGCTTCGACGCGACTTCCGCTTTCGGCAAAACGTCGTTATCGGGGAAGCCTCGCAGATTCGTCGCCGCGCGCACTTGTCCATCGTACTGATTGCGGCCCATCACGAAGCCGAGCGTAAAGAACAGGCCGGAAAACAGCAGCATCAGCATGAACAAGCCGATGACGTGCCGTCCCTCGAGCACCCGCTCTCCGGCGCCCCCTCTTTTTCCCCCAGAAGCCATTCTTACTTTTTCGGTCCCCCTAACGCTTGTACCCAGCTATTAATGATATCGATGGGCAGGGGGAAAACAATCGTTGTGTTCTTCTCGACACCTATCTCCGTCAAAGTCTGCAAGTAGCGCAGCTGAATGGCGGACGATTGCGTCTCGAGAACTTTCGCGGCATCGGCAAGTTTTTGCGAGGCCTCGAACTCACCCTGCGCGTGAATGACCTTGGCGCGGCGCTCGCGTTCCGCCTCGGCCTGCCTGGCAATCGCGCGTTGCATTTGCTCCGGAATGTCGACCTGTTTCACCTCGACGTTGCTCACCTTGATGCCCCACGGTTCCGTGTGCTGGTCCAGGATAAGTTGCAGCTTCGAGTTCACTTTCTCGCGTTGCGACAGAATTTCATCGAGCTCGAACTGTCCTACGATGCTGCGCAGCGTGGTTTGCGCGAGCTGCGAGGTCGCATATTGGTAGTTCTGGACCTGGGACATCGCAAGGTTGGCGTCCACCACGCGAAAATAACAAACGGCGTTCACTTTCACGGAAACGTTGTCGCGCGTGATGATGTCCTGGGGCGGAACGTCCAGCGTCTCAAGCCTAAGGCTAATCCGATAGAGCTTCTCAATCGGCGCGAAGACCAGGTTAATCCCGGCTCCTTTTGGCTCTGGCAGCAATCGCCCCAGCCGCAGCACCACGCCGCGTTCCCATTCCTTGATGATATAGATCGAATTCCATATCCAAATCAAAATGATACCGGCAGCCACCGCAAACGGCAGTAAGAAGCCTACGTCCATGTCTACCCTCCTCTGCGCCAACGCATTTTACTTGTTTTCCACGGCGGATGCTTCCTCGGGCTCGACGTGCAGCTTCAAACCTTCTACGCGTCGCACGCGCACGGGCTTCCCTTCCGCCACTCCTTGCGGAGAAACCGCGCGCCAAAGCTCTCCGTGAATGCGGATCATTCCTTCCTGGCCAGCAACCAGCGCGGAAGTGGTAATACCCTCCTCGCCGACCAGCTCTTCACTGCCAGTCGCCAATTTCCACCGGCGCGAGCGGAGCACCAGTCGCATCAGGAATACCGTGATGAGCGCAAACGGCAAAGTCACGGCGAGCGCCACTCCCAGGCTTACTCCCCCTGAAGTCAGCGGCGAGCGAATTAAGAACATCGCGCCCAACATCATCGACACGACACCGCCAACAGCAAGGACGCCATGACTGCTGAACTTAGCCTCCAGAATGAATAGCGCAAGCGCAAGAAGAATCAGAAGAACTCCCGCGAAATTCACTGGCAAAAAGTGCATCGCATAGAGAGCCAGAACCGCGCAAATGCCGCCAATCACTCCAGGTGCAATCATCCCGGGGTGGGTGAATTCCGTATACAAGCCGAGCACACCCACCAGCAAAAGCACAAAGAAAACATCCGGCTCGACGATGCGCGCCAGAAAGCTTTGCCGCGCGGAAAGTTCAAAAGGAACGATCTCCGCGTTCTTCAGAGCCAAAACTGTTTTTGTGCCGTCGAACCGCGTGATGCTCCGGCCATCGAGCTGATGCAAGAGATCCGCGGGCGAAGAAGCGATCAAGTCGATGAGCTTCCCGTCTAGCGCCTCTTTATCTGTGAACGCCTTGGCATCCGTCACCGCGGTTTCCGCAAGCGTTGCGTTGCGGCCTCGCTTTTCCGCGTAACTGCGCAAAAAAGCCAGCGCATCATTCAGAATTTTCTTGTGCATGGTCTCGTCAACTTGCAGTTCCCATCCGCCGATCGCCACCACGGGAGACGCCGCCCCCGTATGTGTACCAGGAGCCATAGCCGCAATGTCCGCCGAGAGGAGTATGAAAAAACCCGCCGAAGCGCCGCGTGCGCCAGTGGGCGATACGTAAACAGCTACCGGCACGGGAGAGGCCAAAATGTGCTGGATGATGTCCGTCATGGAATCACTCAAGCCGCCCGGGGTGTTCATGGTGATCAGCACGAGAGCAGCATGCCTGCTCGCAGCATCGGCGATCCCTTCATCGATGTAGGTAGCCAGAACCGGTTCGACTTCGCGATCCAGATCGATGCGCAACACGTGCGGATTGCCTGAATGCTCATCGGCCGTAGCGGAAGGAAGCGCAAGAAACGCGGCCATGGCCAACACCGTGCAAACGCAAGGGATGACCCAGGCCGCGAAACTCCTCAAACTAGTAAGCCGCTGCAAAAATCGACGAGAGCTCATTGCGCACCTCCCGCGGGCTTCACCTTCTGGAGATTTTCCAGCAATACCTTCGCATCCGAGTATTTTGGAGCAAGCTTGAGCGCGCGTTCCACTTCTGCCCGCGCAAGATCCGGCTTCTTTTGCGCAAGGTAAATGCGAGCAAGCACCGTGCGCACGACCGCCGAGTCTCGGATACCCAGCGAAGCTTGCAGTTCTTTCGCGGAGTCGTCCAGTTTGCCACGCCTCCGATAGACTTCCGCAAGTCCATTATGCGCCGATGCGCTCGAAGCATCAGCGGCCAGCGCCGCGCGAAATTCGCTTTCTGCCGCATCCACATGGCCAGCGGATAGTTCCTGCCGCCCGCGCCGAACGTGCGCCGTCGGCGTATCCGCGACAGCGGTAGGATTCGCAGTGGTCGCAGCAGATTCAGCCGAAACGATATCCAAGCGCATCGCCGTTGTATCCAGATCTGTGCGCACACGTTCCAAGCGCGCAAGCGCCTCTTTTCCCTCCAGGTGAACTTCCGGAAGCGCATCGGGACCGAAAGTTTCCGAAGCGGTGTCGCGCTCCTCGTCGGCTTCCGTCTTATTCCCTGCCTTCTCGAGAGATTGAATCACCAGCGCACGGTCTTCCGGCTTATCGGGCTCGCGACTCGATGCGTCGCGAAAATATTCAGCGGCGCCGGCAAAATCCTTAGAGCTATAGGCCAGCAGACCCAGGTTAAACGGGTAATCGTCCTCGTCGGGATCGATTTCCGCCGCCCGCCGGAGATCAGCTATCGCTTCCGCCGTTTTGCCCTCCCGCGCGCGCGCCAGTGCCAGATTGTTCAAAATTTCCGGCAGCTCCGCGCCGGAAACCATGCTGTTACTCAAGAATTCCTGCAAGGAAGCGAAGACTTGATCGGCCTGGTCCGGCTGATTCATCAGTAAGCGGCAAACGCCCGTCCCGAATACCGCCTCGGCGTAGCGATCATTCGATTTCGGCACCTTGGCAAACCACGGCAGCGCCGATTCGCAATCCCTGCGGGAATAGTAGGCGTCTCCAATCGCGAAGTCCGGATCGGGCCATTCAGGCTCGAGACGCGCCGCTTCGCGAAGCTCGCGCAACCGCGGATCGTCGTCCGTCGCCAGCAGACCGCGAACGTAGTGTTCGAAGGCGTCAAGCCGCAGCGGCCTCTGTGCTTTCGAGAAGTCTTCAAGACTTTGTTTGTACGTGTGATCGTTGGCGGACAGCAAACGCCAGAGCATCTTTAGGTGCAACTCCATCAGCGAATCCAGCGGGCCGGTCTCCCGAATCGCCGGAAGCAGGCGTATCGGGCTGATGCGCAGGATTCGAGACTCAATCATAAGAGTCTGCCCGTCGGACGTAAACCTGCCAAAAATGACGAAGTCCGCGTCCATGTTCTGCGCGATGCGCAGCATCGAAGCCCGGCTCAATTTCGCCGTCGGCAGAAGCCCCGAGCGGTCCAGCTCTTCCGTGCGCCCCTCATGCGAATACACCTGCTGACCGGCTGCGGAAAGCCGCTGAATCGTGAGTTCTTCAAGGCCCTCGCCAAGCCAGTCGAGGCTCGGCGACGCACCCTCATTTTCAAAAGGAAAAACAAGATAGATGCCTTGCTGGGAAGACGCCGTAACACCCCGAACGCCTGTCGACGCAGTGGAATCGGTGGCCAGCTGCCGCGCAGAAAGGGCAGGCGCCGCCGAGATGGAGATGGCCATCGTGCTGTAAAGGATTAAAGAATGTGCGCTGAAAACAGGCCGCTTCATGCTCACTTGATTGTAGCAGAGGCGCAACGCAGCACGGCCTCAGAAGCGTTGCGGTGTCGATGGACTACACAGTGCGGAACAAACGGCGAAAATCGTCAGTAGGTCTTTGATAGGCAGGAGGATCCGCCTTGCACCATGGCGACCCTTCGGAGTGGCAGCCTTTCTTCTTCCTAAAGTTGCGCAGGCTCGGCCGGCTTGGGGACGAGCAGTTCCTGCACCGCAGGACTCTTCAGTGCCGCCGCAAATGCCGGATCTTTCCTTATATTCTCGAAATCTTTGTAGCCCTCGTCCTTGGCCTTGCGGAGATAATGGATGCAGCGCTCGAGGTCGCCGGCTTCCGCAAAAGACTTCGCCAGCATGTAGTCAAACGTTCCGCGGTCGTCCACGGAGCGGTCTTGCAGGACCGACCCGTTACGCGAACCGTTATGCTCGAAAAGCAAGGGATCAAGAATCAAGCCCTGCCGGAACGCAGCGATAGCCTCTCCGTATTTTTTCTCGCCAAAATACGCGTAACCCAAATTGCTGTAGAGCACGGCCATATCGTCGCGCATCTTGATCGCTTTTTCGTAAGCCTTGATGGCCTTGTTGTATTTCTTGCGCTGATACCAAATCGTGCCGACATTGTTTTCCGCGTCCGCGTACTGAGGATCCACCTTAACGGCCCGCTCATAATATTTCAGCGCCTGTCCTAGCGCTTCCTGTTGGTGCAGAGCGATGCCCAGCTTATTCAGATACACGGGATTTCGAGGGTTCTCATCCGAGAGTTTCTTGAAGAGCACGGCAGCTTCGTTGTACTGCTTGCGGACCATGTACAAATCGCCCATCTGCTCATCGGATAATTGCGGACGCACTACGCCCGACGCTTGCTGGGCAGAAGGCACTTGCGCCACTCCCGGCGCCATCATCGCCGACCGGGTGGCTTCGAGTGTTTGACCTGTTGCGGGGATGCACAGACTTAGAAGGAGAATACTGCCTGAAACCGCCACTCTTACTTGAGTCATGGCGAGTCTCCCTTCTCCGGCTGAGGCTTAGCCTTGTCGGGATCCTTCTTCTTGCCTCCAAAGATACCAAAAATCTTCTGTAAAGGGTTCTTTTTCTTTTCTTCGGGTTGCGCGGCGGGGTCTGAGACGGCCCCAGGAGCTGTTCCGACTGCGCCCTGTCCCGTGGCGTTAGGCGGCCGGTTCGGATCGTAAGTCGTTACAGGCTTGCCCTGCGCATCAGTCTGCGGTTGTTTCGGTTGATCTCCGCCAAAGATGTGGGACAGCCACGAGCCCGTGGCGGAAACGGCCCCGTTCCCGCCATGCAATTCGCAGAATTGCGTCGGCGCAGAACCGGCAATGTACACCTCTTCCCGCGTCGTCGGGCAGTTCGGCGTGGCAAGTTCCAGCGATTCCGGATCAATCAGTACGGACTGCACGCCTTCCGGCATGGTGAAGTCCTTGACATCGCGGTAGGGCGGCAGTTTCGTGGCGCGAAGCATGAAGTCTGCCCAAACCGGCGCTGCCGTTGCGCCGCCCGTTATTCCCAAATCGCGATTATCGTCAAATCCGATCCAAATCACGGTGAGCAAATTCGAAGTGTACCCGGCGAACCATCCGTCACGCGAAGTTCCCGTCTTTCCCGCCGCAGGAAGCGTAAAGCCCCGTGCGCGAACTCCCGCGCCCGTACCTTTGTTCAAAACATCTTCGAGGACGCTTGTGATCAGGTAAGCCACACGCGGATCAAGCACCAGGTGTGTCTGCGGTGTGAATTTCTCCACCACGGTTCCGCCGGCGCTCACTACGCTATGCAGGAATTCGGGCTCAGCTCGTACGCCTCCGTTCGCGAATGCGGTATACCCCGCCGCCACTTCGACTGGCGTCATTTCGTAGGCACCCAACGCAACCGCCGGCGTTGCCTGAATATTCGTGCCCAAACCCAGCTGACGGGCGATCTGCACGACCCGCCCGTACCCGATCATCTCGGCCACTTTCACGGTGGCCACGTTCAGCGAGTTGGTCAGCGCCTCGCGCACCGTCACATGCCCCATGAATTTTTCGCCGTAATTGTTGGGCGTGTATTCCTTGCCGTCGAATTCAAATGTAGTCGGCTCGTCTTCGACGGTCGTCGCGGGCGTAATGATGGGCTGCACGCCATCGACGGCATTGTCGAACGCCGCTGCATACACAAACGGCTTGAACACCGAACCTGGCTGGCGATGCGCCAGCGCATGATTAAGCTGGCTTTGCCCGTAATCACGGCCACCAATCACAGCCTTGATTTCGCCCGTCTTCGGATCGATCGCCACCAGCGCTATCTGTACCTGCGGAATCGGCTCGGTGCTTTTCTTCTTCGCCGCTTCGCGCCGCCATTTCTCATATTTCTTTGCCAGCAACAAGTCCACGTTCTTCACTCCGGCCTCCACAGCGGCCGTCGCTGCGCGCTGCAAGGCAGGGTCGAGCGTGGTGTATACCCGGAAGTTCTGGCTCAACAGCTCGTTCTCGGAAAACTTATCGAGCAGATGGTCTTTGACCATGTCCACGAAATAAGGCGCTTCGCTCCCGGAGCTATCCGCGTGCACGATTTTCAGAGAAGCACTCTTAGCCTCTGAAAGCTCCTGCTGCGTGATGTACTTGTTCTCCAGCATCTGCGTCAGCACGCGGTCTCGGGCCTGCGCCCCCCGTTCCGGCCGCCGGTCCGCCGAGGAGTAATAATTGGGCGCGCGGATAATCCCCGCAAGATACGCGCATTCGCCAACCGAAAGTTGCCGCATGTCTTTCCCGAAATACGCCACGCTCGCTTCCGAAAAGCCTCGAATGCCAAAGCTGCCGCGGTTCCCTAGATACACGTCATTCGCATACAGCTCGAAGATTTGCTGTTTGTTGAACCGTTGCTCGAG
>JBARCY010000094.1:0-14862 GCA_049794595.1 Candidatus Acidiferrum sp. | reverse complement strand
GGTCCATCGGGCTCAGGCAAAACGACGCTGATCAATATTCTTGGCGGGCTCGATAAACTGAATTCGGGCCGTGTCGTCGTGGACGGCGTTGACCTCTCGAAGCTCGGCGAAAATGAGATGGTCCGCTATCGCGCCGAAAAAGTCGGCTTCGTCTTCCAACAATTCCATCTCGTTCCGTATCTCAATGCGCTCGAGAACGTGATGCTCGCGCAATATTTTCACAGCATGACGGACGAAAAGCAGGCGGAGGAAGCTTTGCGCCGCGTGGGCATGGGCGAGCGGATGACGCATCTTCCAGCGCAGCTTTCCGGTGGCGAACAGCAGCGCGTGGCTATCGCGCGCGCGCTAATCAATCAGCCGAAAATCATCCTGGCCGACGAGCCCACGGGCAATCTCGATGAGGCGAACGAAGAAATTGTTTTGCAAATTTTCCGCGAGCTGCACCATGCGGGTCACACAATCTTGATGGTGACGCACGACCCGGACATCGCTAGGCAAGCCGACCGCCGCATCGAACTCGCGCACGGCCGCCTGCACTTTGATACGGCGCAGCATGGCCCGGGCCATCCGCTCGCTTGCCCGCTGGCCAACACCGCCGATTGCTGCACCCCAGCCTCTGCCGATGACGAGATTCGCTTCGATCACCTCCTCGAGCAAATCTGGATTTGCGGCGAGGGAGGGAAGCCGGCTCAGGTCAGTGGGCTGCATGCCAGCGGCCCGGCGGGAGCTCTTCCGATCCTTCCCGAGGAGCCGGCCGCGAAAGTCCTCGGCCGCATGTCCGAGCTGAGTCTGGTCGCACTGCAGGACGGCGAGGCGCAGCTCACGACGGTGGGAAGCCAGCGCGCGCGCGATGTGGTCCGTCGCCATCGACTCGCTGAACGTCTGTTCAAGGACACCTTCTCGATTGAGGACTCCGAGGCGCAAACGCAAGCCTGCAAGTTCGAACACATCATCAGCCCGGAACTCGACCAGCGAATCTGTACGTTCTTAGGCCATCCGAAGACTTGCCCGCATGGCAACCCCATTCCGCCGGGCGATTGCTGCAACGGTAAGCCGAAGAGCTGACGGCCTTCTTCTTCCCTCATGCCAATTCCACTCGATCCGCGAAAGAAGCCGTCTGACGTGAAGATTCACGTGAAAAGCGGCGCGGGCGTCGATATCACCTGGGCCGATGGTCACGCCAGCCACTACGACTTCGCTTACTTGCGCGAAGAGTGTCCCTGCGCCACGTGCAATGACGAACGCGGGAAAAAGGAAGCCTTCGCCGCGGCCGCACCCGGAAGCGGCACATTTCCTCCGCTTCCCATGTTCAAGCCCAAGCCAAGCGCGCAGGCGGCCACCGTCGTTGGCAACTACGCCGTGCAAATCAGCTTCTCGGATGGCCACGCAACCGGCATCTACAGTTACGACCACCTGCGCAGCATCTGCCCGTGCGCCGAATGCGCCAAGGCGTTCCGCGCCGCCACCTCGTAAATCGCTTTCGTCTCAACAAAATCGTTTCACACCCAACAAAAAGGGCCGTTCGGCTAGACTTCATGGCGGAAAAATGCGAGCATTTTAATCCGCTGATCGAGATCACCCGTACATGAGCAGCTCTTCCAATACCCCTGCCGCCGCAGGCAGCCGGGGCAACGGCATTCCGCGTGTCATCATCGCCACGACAGCGCTGCTTACCTTCATCTCGTTCTGGCGCGCCGCGGCCATTGTTTTGAACGATCTGGCCTCTTCGGCGTATTACGCGGGCGGCGAAGCGGAAGGCTACATCGGCAAAACCGCGCCGTGGTTCATTCTGGCCATCATGCTGTTCTCGTACGCGGTGCGCGCCGTGTACGTCGAAAGCTGCAGCATGTTCGTGCGCGGCGGCGTATACCGCGCGGTCAAACAATCGCTCGGCGGAACGCTCGCAAAATTCAGCGTTTCCGCCCTGATGTTTGATTACATTCTGACTGGCCCCATCAGCGGCGTCGCCGCCGGGCAGTATTTGGCCGGGCTGATCAGCGAACTGCTGCAATACACGCACCTCGGCAATCCCCTCACCCCGTACGAGATCAATTTCATCGCCGCGAGTTTCGCAGTTCTCGTTACCGTTTATTTTTGGTGGGAGAACACCAAGGGCATTCCGGAGTCCAGCGACAAAGCATTGATCATCATGAAGCTGGTAACCGTGATGGTTGTGCTCCTGATCGCCTGGTGCACGTATACGGCGATCCTCAGGCACTCGGCACTGCCGCCCTGGCCGCACGTGCGCAATCTCAAGTTGAACGCCGGCGCGCTTGGCTGGCTTGCGGGGAGTCCTCTTCCGCACATGTTTGGCATCATCGCCATTTTCATCGGGCTCGGCCACTCGGTTCTGGCGATGAGCGGAGAAGAATCTCTGGCGCAGGTTTACCGCGAGATTGAAAGCCCCAAACTGCCGAACCTGAAAAAGGCCGGCCTGGTCATTTTCATTTATAGCCTGGTCTTCACCTCTTTGGTTTCTTTCTTCGCGGTGATGATCATTCCCGACGGCGTCCGGCAAAACTACCTTGAAAACCTGATCGGCGGGCTGGCTATGAGTCTGCACGGGCCGCTGATTGCCCGCCTGATCTTTCACGTTTTCGTCGTGGTGGTGGGCACACTCATCCTGGCTGGAGCGGTCAATACGGCCATCGTCGGGTCGAATGGCGTTCTCAATCGCGTCTCCGAGGACGGCGTTCTCAGCTCGTGGTTCCGGCAGCCGCATCCGAGATTCGGCACCAGCTACCGCATCATCAACATCATCGTTGCGCTGCAAATTCTGACCATCTTCATCAGCCGCGGCGACGTCACTTTTCTTGCGAACCTTTACGCCTTCGGCGTCATCTGGAGCTTCACGATGAACGGCCTGGCCGTGCTCGTGTTGCGGTACACGCAGCCGGGCCAGCGCGAATTCCAGGTGCCGTTTAATTTTCATATTCGCGGCGTTCAAATTCCCGTTGGTCTCGGCTTGATCACTCTGACGCTCTTTCTGATCGCCGTAACCAATCTTTTCACCAAGCCCGTGGCTACCATGGCGGGCGGCGCGTTCTCTGTTTTGCTCTTCGTTGTGTTCACGATCTCCGAGCGCCGCACGCACAAGAACAGCTCTTCTCAGGTGGAGATGGATCAGTTCAATCTGGATTTGGAATCCGAACTGACGCCGGAGGCTGTCGGCGCTCGTCCCGGCAATATCCTCGTTCCGGTGAGCAACCACTTCAATCTCTATCATTTGGGCAACGTGCTGGACCGCATCAAACCGGGGCGGCGCGATGTGGTTGTGTTGCATGTCCGCTTGCTGCGGCGTTCTGCATCCGGAGAAAACGAGCTGGACGCGGATCAGCTCTTCGGTAGCATCGAACAGCATCTGTTTTCCCAGGCGCTTTCCATGGCGGAAAAGAGGGGCAAATCGATTCGGCTCGCGGTGGTTGCGTCGAACGATCTTTGGGAAGGCATCCTGCGCGCCGGTGCTTCGCTGCAATCCAGCACGATTGTGATTGGGCGTTCTGCGAAGGACAACACCGAGGAGCAAGCGCGACAGATCGGCGACGCGTGGGAAAAACTCGGCGACATCAAGCCGCAATTCAACCTCGAAATTCATCTGCCGAATGGCGACAAGATCTACAAGGTCCTCGGGCCTCATGCGCCGAACCTGACCGCCAACGAAGTCAATCTCTTGCACCGGCTGTGGCTGCGTTTTAGCGATGTCCTGGCGCCGCAAGAACTGCATCACCACGACGTGGTGCACTTCGCGCTCGAGGAAGTCCAGAAAGAGATCGAGGAAGGGCAAGAAGACTCTGTCGTGAAGCGGCTTCGCGCGCACATCGAAGCCAACCAAACGAAAAAACCGCCTTCCTCTTGAAGCGGCCTCCTCTTCGCCGGAATTCTTCAGTCGATAACGATGCTTAGCTTTACGCCAGCTGCGTTGTGCAGTGGCCGCAGCGCCTGGCCAGGATGGGGATGCTCATGGCGCACTGCGGGCAATCTTTCGTAGTGGGCGCTGCAGGAGGCACCGGCTTCTTTGTCCAGCGATTCACCGAACGCACGAGCAGAAACACAGCGACCGCGACGATCAAGAAGTTGATGACATTGTTCAGAAACATTCCGTAGTTGAGAGTCGGGACTCCCGCGGCTTTGGCCGCTGCAATGGTTTCATAGTGAGCGGTGGAGAGACTGATGAACAGGTTCGAGAAATCGATGGGTCCAATGAGCCTCCCGAGAGGGGGCATCATGACGTCTTCAACAAAAGATGTGACAATCTTTCCGAATGCCACTCCGATGATGATGCCGACAGCCATGTCCAGCACGTTTCCGCGCATGGCGAATTCCTTGAAATCTTTCAGCATGATGGGTCTCCTTTTTTATTTGGCGTGGGCCAAACGATCGCCTCTGCGCGAATGCAGAAGCAGAGAGGGCCGTTCGTTGGGCGGATTATAGCTGAAGCGACGAGAAAGTTTGGAAGGGAAACGTGCGGCGGAGCGTCAGCGCGGGTGAAAAACGAGAGCGGCACCGACGACTCCGCGCAGGCACATCAACACGCCGGCGGTGGCTAGCAGCGGCGCGACCCACTCAAACGGCACTCGCGAAATGGCCAGCATCACCACGCCAAGAAGAGTGAGCGAAAGTCCGCGCGTCCAGTTTTCCCAGCGCGCCCACCATTTGTTGGGGCCGTAGAGCGCGCGCAGTCCCCACAGGATTAGCGCTCCGCTGAGGATGAACCATGAGGGCTTATGGCGTTCGACGGAAATGCGGCTAGACAGCGCCAGCCAAATCACAAGCACGCCCAACAGTACGAAGATCACTTCGATCATAAGCCGCAGAACGCGCTCAGGTGTCAGCATCGTCAGCCGGCGCGATTAAGGGACGCGCTCGATGCGCACTTTCTGCATGGTTACCGGCGTCTTTGGTCTGTCGCTCGAATCGCGCGGCAGGTTCGAGATTTTATTGGCAACATCCTGGCCCTCGACCACTTCGCCGAAAATGGTGTGCTTGTTATCGAGCCACGGCGTTGCGGCCACCGTGATAAAAAACTGGCTGCCGTTCGTGCCAGGTCCGGAATTGGCCATGGAAAGCTTGCCGGCCTTGGAATGATTTAGGGAAGGATGGAACTCGTCGGCGAACCTGTACCCTGGGCCTCCGCGGCCCGTGCCCTGCGGACAGCCGCCTTGAATCATGAACTGCGGAATCACGCGATGAAAACCGAGGCCGTCGTAAAAATTCTTCTTTATTTTCTTGCCCGTGTTTTCGTCGGTAAATTCCTTGGTGCCCTCAGCCAGTCCGACGAAGTTCTCGACGGTCTTCGGAGCCTCTTTTTCGAGAAGCCGCACTACGATGTTGCCCTGCGAAGTCTCGAAAATCGCATAAGTCCCTGATGGTCTGCTCATGCACTCTCCTCGTGTACTAAATTATCCTACACGAGCCGCCTCCGCCTGCGCCACTTGGCCAGGGGCATCTTGGATCCCGGCGATTTTCCTATTTCTGCTTTGTGGCGAAGAATCTCAATCGCACGTAGTCGGCGGTCCATTTGCCAGCCGCGTCGCAAAGCTGGGGGCGCAACGTTTCTTGCACTTCCGCGATATACACGGGTCTATCTGCGGGTGGGAGTTTGGCGGTGAAGCTTTCGGCAAACGTCTCAAGCCAGTCGGTGAGGTTTCCCGGTAGCGGGGTGGGCCGTAGTATCAATGCGATATAGCTGATCGTAAGACCCCCTTTGACTAGAAGAGACGAGTACTCCTCGACAGTCGGAAAATACCATGGAATGGCTGCTTCTCCATCAAACCCCCGCCGATCCAGAGCGCCCACCAGCGCCAGCTTGATTTTCGCGCAGCAGCCATGCCCACCGAATTCTGCCACAAAGCGCCCGCCCGATCGCAAAGAGCGGGCAACGCCTGCAATTACGGCGTCCGGATTTCGCATCCAGTGAAGAGCGGCGTTGCTGAATACCGCGTCGAACTCATTCTGAAAACTCAAGGTTTCGCCGTCCATCACGCGGCAGTCCAGACCAAGTTTGCGTGCAGCCGCAACCTGCTCCGCGCTTCCGTCCACTCCAATTACCTCACAACCCATGGCCGCGAGTTTTAGCGTCAGTGCACCGTCTCCACATCCGAGGTCCAGGATCCGCTCACCCTTGCGGGCAGCGAGCAGCTCCACAGCAGGCATACCCAAGTCCGCAACGAAACGCGCGTTGCGAGCGTATCGCTCGGGATTCCATGATTGCGAATTTGCCATTGGCCCTGCCGGGTAGTTGCTGAATTAACGCCTGCTACCAGTTCTTTTGTTTGCGGAGTTCCGTAATGTGCGCGGTGTGGTGTTTTCCGTGCCATTCGTACACGAAAAGGAGCCAGTCGACGTTACGTTCGCCATGGTCAGGGTGCATCAGGGAGCGGGCAAAATGCTCAGGCTTCAGCGACCGCCAGAGGCGATCCCAGCGAGCGTGGACAGAATCGAGAAGAGTCTGCGATGTTTCGATAGGCGCTGATTTCGAATCCGCCAGCTCGGCCCAGTCTGCTTCGTTGTACGGCTTGATCGTTGGCTTGTCTTCTGTCAGCGCAAGCTTCAACCGGATAAGCGCGTTCATGTGGCTGTCTGGAACGTGGTGGATCACCTGACGCACGGTCCATCCGCCCTCGCGATACGGCGTATCGAGCTGTGAATCGTTCAGCCCCTTCACCGCCGCGCGCAATTTGGCTGGCGTTGCGGCGATCTCCTCGATGGCCGCTTGCCGCCGCTCGGGCGTCACTTGCGTGGGCATTGCGAATTTTCCAATGGGGTAGCGCGGATCCATCTCATTCGCTCCTTGAGCGGCCTCGATCTTACGCCAGCCGATGCTTGTGACTATAGCTGCGGCTCTTCGCGGCAGTCAACGCAACGCAAACAAGGCTGCCTCACCAATTTGGACGCTTCGCAGCCCGGATTGCGGCGGGGGGAATGCTACAATATTCAGCCCCGAGCTTTATCGAGGGCGGACTGCCGAGTCGTATCGGTGGGTTGAATCGAAAAAGCGCGCTGCCGAATCTAATGTCATGGAGAAAATTGGAATGCAAAATGTCGTGATTATCGGCAGCGGCTGCGCGGGCCTCACCGCCGCCATCTACGCCGCGCGCGCCAATCTGAAGCCCTTGGTGATTGATGGTCACGAGCAGGGTGGCCAACTATCGCTTACCACGCATGTCGAGAATTATCCCGGCTTCCCTGACGGCATTCTTGGTCCTGAACTCATCGAAAATATGCGCAAGCAGGCCCAGCGATTCGGCGCGGAGTTCAAAGCCGGGGACGTGAACGAAGTGGACCTCACGCACCGTCCGTTCAAGATTACGGCGGGCAAGGATAGCTACGAAACGAGAACTCTGATCGTCGCCGCCGGAGCTTCCGCCCGCTTGCTAGGCCTGAAGGGTGAAAAGGAATTGATCGGCCGCGGCGTCTCGACTTGCGCGACTTGCGATGGGTATTTTTTCCGCGAGAAGGCCATCGCCGTCGTGGGTGGCGGAGATTCCGCGATGGAAGAGGCCAATTTCCTGACGCGCTATGCCAGCAAGCTCTACCTCATCCACCGGCGCAACGAGTTCCGCGCCTCAAAAATCATGATTGAACGCGCCAAGGCCAATCCGAAAATTGAGTTTCTCACTCCATTCGTTGTCGACGAAATTCTCGCCCCGCAAGGCCACGTCGAGGGCGCGCGCCTGCGCAATTTGCAAACCCAGGAGACGCGCGAAATCGCGCTCCATGGGGTGTTCGTCGCCATCGGCCACGACCCGAACTCGACCGTCTTCAAGGGCAAGCTCGAAATGGATAGCAACGGCTACCTCATTCCCAATCACGGTAGCCTGACCTCCGTTCCAGGTGTTTTCGTCGCCGGCGATGTGCAAGATCATCGCTACCGCCAGGCCGTTACTGCCGCCGGCTCTGGCTGCATGGCTGCCCTTGATGCCGAAAAGTTCCTGGAAGAGCACAAGGACTAGTCGCTGAGGTTTTACACGGGCATAATCATATTGCATGCTTCGCGCGACGCTTCTCAAGCTCTCCGAGAGTCCCCGCTTCGCCAAATGGGTCACCTCCAACGGCACCACGCGCCGCATGGCGCGCCGTTTTGTCGCCGGCGAAACGCTGGACGAAGCTATTGAAGCCGCCCGCGCCTGCAACAACGCCGGAATGCTCGCCAGTCTCGATTACCTCGGCGAAAACTGCGCGAATACCTCCGACGCCCAGCGATCTCGGGACACCTACCTGCAAATTTTTGAACGCATCCACCAGGAAAACCTCCACGCCAATGTTTCCTGCAAGCTGACGCAGCTCGGCCTGGATCTCAACATTGATTTCTGCCAGGGCTTGGTCGTGTCCATCGTGGAGTTCGCAGCGCGCTACGACAATTTTCTCCGCGTCGACATGGAAGGGGCGGCGTATACGGAACGCACTCTGGAGCTCGTAAAGGGCGTGCGCGCTCGAAATCCCGCCATCGGCACGGTGATCCAGTCCTATCTTTATCGCAGCGAAACGGACATCCAGAGCCTGCTCGCTTATGGCTGCCGCATCCGCCTTTGCAAAGGCGCTTATAAGGAATTGCCGGACGTGGCCTATCCCCGCAAACGTGACGTCGATTTCAATTACGTCCGTTTGATGAAGATTCTCTTGCCCAGCGGTTTTTACCACGGGATCGCCACGCACGATCCGCGTATGATTGCGGAAACCATTCGCTGGGCCGCCGCCAGGCAGATTACCAAGGATGATTTCGAGTTTCAGATGCTATACGGAGTGAGGACAGATTTGCAGCGCCGCCTCGTAAGGGACGGCTATCGCTTACGCGTTTACATTCCCTTTGGCAACGACTGGTTCCCGTATTTCATGCGCCGCCTCGCCGAGCGCCCCGCCAACCTAGGTTTCTTGATCCGCAATTTCTTCCGCTCCTAGCTCGCCGTCGGCCTTATTGTTTGCGGCAGACCGTCACACCATCGCGCAACGGAATCAGCACCGGATAGAGTTCCTTCGAGGCGTACACCAGCCGGTTGAATTCTTGTATTCCCCGCGTAGCCGCATCATCTGAAGCCGCGGGCCGCGCCGCCTTGCCGGACCACAGTGTGTTGTCCGTGATCAGCAATCCTCCCCGGCGAAGCTTCGGCAGCGCGACGCGCAACGCATCGGGATATTGTTGTTTGTCCACATCGTTGAAGATCAGGTCAAACTTTCCTGGAGTTTTCTTTAGCAATTCGAGCGCGTCGCCCACGCCCACGTGAACGCGTTTCGCCACTCCCGCCCTGCGAAAATACACCCGCGCGCGCTGCGCGTTCGCCGGATCTCCGTCGGTGTAGTGTACCTTTCCTTTTGGTCCGGCGGCCCGAGCCAGCCAAATCGTCGAATAACCGATCGCCGACCCCATCTCAAAAATGCGCTTAGCTCCAGAAACTTGGACGAACATCGCAAGCAATCGTGCCACCGCCGGTCCAATGATCGGCACGCGATGCTCGGCGGCATAGCTCTCCATCTCGTTGACGACAGCGTCGCGCTCGGGCAATAGTTCATAGAGATACTGTTCAACGTCGTCCTGGATGTAGCCGCTGCGCAAGTTCTCAGTGCGAATCACAAGATTTCTCCAGGCTTCAGCGCATGAATCTCCAACCCGCTAATGTCCTTCGCTTCCTGTCGGAATGCTTCCACGGTCCCCGTCAGCATCGGAAATGTCGCGTAGTGCATGGGAATCACGTGCTTCACTCCCAGCAGCCGCGTTGCGTAAGCCGCTTCCCGCGGCCCCATCGTAAAAAGGTCGCCGATCGGCAACAGCGCCACATCCGGCTTATAAAGCTCGCCGATCAGTTTCATGTCTCCAAACAGAGCCGTATCTCCCGCGTGATAGAGCGTGAATCCTCCCGGCAATCGAACGATGAGCCCGGCTGGCTCGCCGGCGTAATGCCGCATGCCGTTTTCATCGATGGAATTCGAATGGAAGGCATGTGTCATCGTCACTTCAAACTCGCCGACCTTTTGCGATCCTCCCTTGCCCATCGGGCAAATCTCTTTTTCAAATCCTTTGCCCGCAATCCACAGACATGTCTCGAAGATCGCTACGATTTTGGGCTTGTGCTGCTTCGCTAGAGCAAGCAAGTCGCCCAAGTGGTCTCCGTGAGCATGCGTCAAATAAATGACGTCCAGCCGCGGCACGGTTTTCAGCTCAGCCGGGCACACGGGGTTCGTCATCACCCACGGATCGATGATCGCCACCTGCCCCGACGGCGTCGTCAATGAAAAGGTGCTGTGTCCAAAATAAGTAATTCGATTACCCTTGGTGTCGATCATCGCCTCTCTCCCCAATCGCTGTATTATTCTTTGATTCGATCCATTAGTTTTCCGCCGGCCCTGCGTTTTCGCGTCCAGCCAGCAACCCGCGAATTGCCTCTTCATATTGCTCCCGGCCTTTCTCGCCGAGGAAATGGGTGGCTTGCCGTCCGTCTCTTGCGTAAAAAATCGATACCGGCATCGTTCCGGTCCATCCTGGCAGCACGGACTCCCGAAACGCGGCTTCTTCCCCGGGTATTTTGCGGTAATTGGGAAAAACCGGCTTGTACCGTGCCAGAAACCGTCGCATCAGGATCAAGTCCCCGTCGTCATCCATGCTCACGCCGACGACCTGTAATCCTTGCGGCGCATACTGTTTCGCCAGCTCGTTCAGCATCGGGTATTCATCACGGCAAGGCTCGCACCACGTCGCCCAGAAATTCACCAGGAGCGGTTTCCCGCGGTACTGCCCAAGAACTTTTTGGAACCCTTGCGCGTCGATCATCTTAGGATCATGCGGTTCCCTGGTTTGTGGCGCGGCAAGCGCCGCAAACGCAGCCCCGGCGGCAATCAACAACAGCGATCCAATCGCAGTTCGCACTCTCATCGTTGCACCTTCCCTAACCATTCTATCCACATGCGCTGAGGTTGAGAATCCTCTCCTCGCACAGTACAATCATTTCAGTCGCTTGTTGGCCTCGCCAGCGGCGTGGTATAAGAAAATTTCGCCGGACGCTCCCCTTCTCAGGAAGCTCCGCCGGCAAGCTGTCCGCTCAAAGGAGATTTGAATGGCGTACGTAATCGCTGAGCCCTGCATCGGCACAAAAGACACCGCCTGCGTGGATGTGTGTCCCGTCGATTGCATCCATCCCCGCAAGGATGAGCCGGATTTTGAGAAACACACGCAACTGTATATCAATCCGACGGAGTGCATCGATTGCGGCGCCTGCGTCCCGGTCTGCCCGGTCACCGCTATTTTCGCATTGGAAGATCTGCCGGAGAAGTGGAACAGTTTCACGCCGGTCAACGCGGATTTCTACGCCGCGAAGTAACTCAAATCCAGGCTCTACAGTTCAGGACTCTTTCGTCTCAACGGCGCGCTTCGGCGCGCCGTCTTATTTGGCGCGCCCTTCGAGCTGCGCGGTTTCTGTGCGCCGCGCTCCTCCGCTCAAGGTGCGCTTGCGCACTTCTTCGAACGTAGTCGCAAATAAAATTTTCTCCACTGCTCCTTGAACGTCCTTCCAAATCTGCTTCAATCCGCAGCTCTCTCCCTCTACACACACCCCGCCCATAGCCTCGTTGTGCACGCAGCTGGACTCCGCAAACGCGCCATCGACCACTCGCAGCACCGCGCCCACCGATATCTCCTGGGGCGACCGCGCCAGCGTGTAACCTCCGCGCACGCCTCGCCGGCTCTCCAAGATCCCGCCCCGCTTCAATTCCAGCAGGATCTGCTCCAGATACTTCAGCGGAATATGGTGCCTCTGCGCGATTTCGTGGATGGTCACCACTTCGGGATATTGCAGGCTCAGGTGCAGCACTGCCTGTGTGGCGTATTCGCCTTTTGCTGTTACTCGCATCGTCCACTCTTTACCTGGATTAGCCTTTCACACGCGTGAAGGTGTGTCAATCTCCCGCGCCCGCTGGCAGCGGGACAGTTTGAAATGCGCCCCATCACTAATGCACTCTGAAAGATGGCCGAAAAATGCTGGAGCGGTCATCGATTGCCACTCTACTGGCGGCACGAAGTCGCGGTAATATATACTGAGCTTTTGGGGGGAGAAATCTTCATGCGGGTACTGTCGACTCGTTCATGCGCGCAAAGAATGGCCCTCCTCCTCTTTTTGGTGTGCGCCATCGACGTGGCAGCTGCCTTTCTCAGCCCGAAGCCCCTACTGTGGTGCGCGTTCATTCCAGGGCTCATCCCTATTTTCACTCCCGCCGCAATCTTCTCGCGTCGCGCGCAGTCTAGAATCTGAACATCACACCACGCGGTCCAGGTGACGGCAACCCCTAAACTGATCCACTACACGCCCGTTGTGCCTCCCGGCCCAGCTCCATGCGTCTAAGCAAAGTGCGCCTTTTGCTCATTTTTATCATCTCTTGAATTTGAAATGTGGCGCCGCACGGTATGATGTTTAAGAGCAAAATTGTCCCATGACAGAACGCTTTCATCTCGTCCTCCTGATTCATGCCCACCAGCCCGTCGGCAATTTCGGCCACGTGCTCGAAAAGGCCTACAATGATTCTTATCTGCCTTTTATCGAACTTGTGGAAAAGCATCCCGGCGTTCACATGGGCCTTCATTATTCCGGCCCGCTGCTCACCTGGATCGAAGAGCATCGCCCCGAGTATTTCGCCCGGCTGAGAGCTCTCGTCAGCGCTGGACAAGTGGAGCTGGTCGGTGGCGGCTTTTACGAACCAATCCTCGTCTCCATTCCCCCCGACGACCAGCGCGAACAAATCACGCGCCTTGCCGCCTATCTCGAAGACCGCTTCGGTCGTCGTCCCACCGGCGCCTGGATCGCCGAGCGCGTTTGGGAACCGCAACTTCCTTCCGCTCTTTCCGCCGCCGGCATCAGCTACACTCTCGTAGACGACATCCATTTTCTCTCCGCCGGTTTCGAGCCCCAGGAACTCTTCGGCGCGTACATCGCCGAAGACCGCGGCCAGAGCGTCTGGCTCTTCCCCGGTCAAAAAGCGCTCCGTTATTTCATCCCCTTCGGCAAAGTCGAGGACGTCATCACCTACCTGCGCGATGCTTCGGCTCTGCACCATGGCGGCATGGCCGCGATGGGAGATGACATGGAAAAGTTTGGTGTCTGGCCCGGCACCAACGTGCATTGCTACAAGGACGGCTGGCTGGAAAAGTTCTTCGCCGCTCTCGAGGAAAATTCCTCTTGGCTGCGCGTTTCGACGCCTGGTGAATACTTAACCGATCACTCGCCTCTGGGCCGTGCCGATCTTCCCACCGCCTCTTACAGCGAAATGATGGAATGGGTTCTGCCCACGCGCGTCCGTCAGCGCTACCACGCCGTCCAAAATGAATTCAGCGCCCGGCCGGAGATACTGTCCTTCCTCCGCGGCGGGTCGTGGCGCGGGTTTTTCAGAAAATATCCCGAATCGAATTTGCTCAACAAAAAAATGCTGCGCGTTTCCGCGCGCATCGCGGCGGTTCCCGCGCGCCATAACAAATCGGCCGCTTCCACCGAGATGGCCGAAGCCCGCGACCTCCTCTTGCGCGCTCAATGCAACGATGCCTACTGGCACGGCATCTTCGGCGGTCTCTATGCTCCGCATCTCCGCACCGAGCTTTGGCGCAACTTAATCCGCGCCGAAGCCATTGCTGACCGCCAAACCTCCGGTGCGCTTGTGCCGCGCGTCGAACTGCTGGATTACGATGCGGACGGCGCGCATGAGCACCTCTTCACCTCTCCCGAATACCAGGCGCTCCTCAAACCAACCGATGGCGGAACCCTCGCTGCCTTCGATTTCCGGCCCGCTGCCGCCACCATCATCAATTCCATTCAGCGCAGGCCAGAGGCTTACCACGCTCGTCTTCGCGAAGCGGCGAAAACCGCGGTGCCCGGCAGCGTCGCTTCCATTCACGAACAGACTCTCGTCAAGGAGCCGGGTCTGGAACGTTTTCTCCGCTATGATCGCTGGCCCCGCCACGCCTTCCGCGTCATGCTCTTCGATCCCGCGCGCACGCAAGTCGAATACGAAACGATCGAGTTGCAAGAAGATCCCGGATTTGCCGGCGGCGCCTTTCACGTCAAATCCTCCTCCGCCAGTGACGCTCAATTGATCCGCGAAGACGAACTGAAGTCCGCAGCGAAGGGTCAAGCCGCCGCGCCGACGCTCTCGTTGGTGAAGCGCTTTACTTTCGCCCCCGCGCCGCAAGGCTGTGAAGTCGCTTGCGAAATCGGTTTGAAACTCAAACAACCTCTCGCGAAACCCATTGCCGTCGGCATCGAATCCATCATCAATCTTCTCGCTCCCGCCGAACCCGACCGTTTTTTCGAAACTCCCAAAGGCCGCCAAAATCTTCGCTTCAGCGGCGTATTGCCCGGGCCGTTGCTCCGAATGGAAGACGGCTGGCAGCGCATCCGTATCGCGCTGCACGCGCCCGCCGCCAAGGAATTTTGGATCGCTCCCATCGAGACGGTTTCCGAGTCCGAAGGAGGCTTCGAGCGCGTCTATCAAGGCTCCCAGATTCTCGCGGTATGGCATCCGCCCTTGGCGGCGCAAGAGCCTTGGTTCGCGCGCCTCGTCTGGCGCATCGAGAGTTTCTAGCAATGCGCTGGGCCGTGCGAGAACCACTCCGAGCCTGTTTCTGGATTTCTTGCAGGAAGGAAACGGTCTTTTTTTATTCCGCTATAAGCAAATTCTGTGCGAACGGCCACTCGTCATCCACCCATTGCCCTTCGCATCGAAAGCCCGTTCGCTCCGCCATCTCCGCTGCTTCTCCAATGCGATATTTGTGCGAGCTCTCGGTCCAAATCGTTTCATCTTCGTCCAGCGACACGCGCAGCCCCGCCGCTGGTATTTCCACGCGCTGCCTGCAGGTTGAGCGCAGGTGCATCTCCATGCGCCGTTCGATCG
>JBARCY010000093.1:0-4127 GCA_049794595.1 Candidatus Acidiferrum sp. | reverse complement strand
GGATTATCGAGCAGTTGGACGCAGGAAAGGCGCCTGCGCCGGAGCCTGTAACTTCAGGAGCGATTCACGCGCGGGAGCCTGGAGAGACGCCACTGATCAGCAAGCTCTTTGGGGTCAAGGATTCGCGAAAGATCGATGTTTATTTGAAGCACGAAGGCTACAAGGCGCTGGAAAAAGCGCTGAAGGAGATGACGCCGGACACGATCATCGACGAAGTGAAAAAATCCAGTTTGCGCGGACGCGGCGGCGCGGGCTTTCCCACGGGGATGAAGTGGTCGTTCGTACCCAAGGATTCGCCGAAGCCGAAATATTTGATTTGCAATGCCGACGAATCGGAGCCCGGCACCTGCAAAGATCGTCCGCTGATGGAGTTGGATCCCCACCAGATGATCGAGGGGATGATCATCGCGGGACGCGCTTTTGGGGCGCACCGTGGTTTTATTTATGTGCGCGGCGAATATCGGTACGTATTAGACATCGTGGAGACCGCGGTCGAGGAAGCATATGCGAATGGATATTTGGGCAAGGACATTCTCGGCTCGGGCTTCGATTTCGATTTGCTGACGCATACCGGCGCGGGCGCTTATGAATGCGGCGAAGAATCCGCGTTGATGGAATCGCTTGAAGGCAAGCGCGGATACCCGCGGATCAAGCCGCCCTTTCCTGCCGTTGTCGGCCTCTATGGCTGCCCGACCATCATTAATAATGTCGAAACGCTCAGTTCCGTTCCGGCGATCATTTTGGAAGGCGGCGAGGCGTATGCCAAGCGCGGGACGCCGAAAAATGGCGGGACGCGGCTGCTGTGCGTCTCCGGGCACATCGCTAAGCCGGGGATTTACGAAATTCCGCTGGGGATGAACATGAAAAAGTTCATCTACGAAATGGCGGGCGGGATTCCCGGCGGAAAAAAACTCAAGGCCGTCATCCCTGGCGGAAGTTCTTGCCCGATCATGAGCGCCGAAGAAATCGATGTTGCGATGGATTACGATTCTGTCGCCAAAGCCGGTTCGATGCTGGGTTCGGGCGGCATGGTAGTGATGGACGAAACGACCTGCATGGTGGACATGGCGCGGCGCATCATGCACTTTTATGCGCACGAATCGTGCGGGTGGTGCATTCCCTGCCGCGAGGGAACGTCTTGGCTGAAGAAAATTCTGGATCGCTTTCATGCGGGCTACGGGCGGCCGGAAGATATCGATATCACCGGCGAGCTTGCGCAGAATATGCTCGGGCGGACGTTCTGCCCGCTGGGCGACGCGGCGGCGCTGCCGACAATCAGCATTGTGAAGAAATGGCGCAATGAATTTGAGGATCATTTGCGCGGACGGTGCGCATATAAATCCGCGGAAGCATTAGTAGGCTCGCGTTAGGACTCCATGGCAGAGACCAAGCTAGTTACGCTGAAGATTAACGACCGCGACGTGCAGGTGCCCGCGGGGACGTCGGTGATTGAAGCCGCGCGGCGGATCGGCACGGAAGTTCCGTCCTTCTGTTACTTCCCGCAGCTGGCGGTGCAGGCGGCGTGCCGGATGTGCCTGGTGGAAGTGGAAAAGATGCCGAAGCTACAGACGGCGTGCACGCTGACGGCGACCGAAGGCATGGTGGTGAAGACGAACACCGACCAGGTGCACGGCGCACGCAAGGCGATGCTGGAATTTCTGTTGACGAACCATCCGCTGGACTGCCCGGTGTGCGACAAGGGCGGCGAATGCGAGCTGCAGGACATGGTGTTCCGCTACGGGGCGGACACGAGCCGTTTTGTAGAGGAAAAGATTCACCGGCCGGAAGAGAAATGGTCGGAGCTGGTTTATTACGATTCGCCGCGATGCATCCTATGCTTCCGGTGCGTGACCGTTTGCGACGCGGGCATGGACGTAAAAGCGCTCGGCGTGGGAATGCGCGGCGCGAACAGCATCATCATTCCGAACCGCGAGGATCACCTCGAGTGCGAAGAGTGCGGGATGTGCATCGATATTTGCCCCGTGGGCGCTTTGACCAGCGGGACATATCGATATAAGACGCGGCCGTGGGAGATGACGTACGTTTCGACAGTTTGCGCGCATTGCTCGAACGGGTGCAAGACGACGCTGAGCGTGCGCAATCACGAAATCATGCGCGCCAATAACCGCGACCTCTCGGGAATCAACGAGGATTTTTTGTGCGTCAAGGGGCGCTTCGGCTTTGATTTCACGAAGCATCCCGAGCGTTTGCGCCAGCCGATGGTGCGCAAAGGCGACAAGCTAGTCGCCGTTTCCTGGGAAGAGGCGGCGCAGGCCGCAGCAACCAAGCTCAAGCAAATTTACGATGCAGGCGGGAAGGATTCGATTGGATTTATCGGGTCAAACCGCACCTCGAACGAAGAGAACTATCTGTTTCAGCGAATGGCTCGCGCGACGTTTGGGACGAACAATATCGACCATCACCGCACGGCGGACTACACCGGACTTATCACGGCGCTTGGCGAAGGTGCCGCGGATTCCCTGCTGACGATGAAGCAGTTAGCGGAGGCGAAAGCCGTGCTGGTCGTGGGCAATGACCCCACGAATCAGAATCCGCTGGCGGCATGGCAGATTCGCAAGGGCATCCGGCTGAATGGGGCGAAACTTTTCATCTTGAATGCGCGCGACATCAAGCTGCAACGCAAGGCCACGCAGTTCGTGAAGATTGCGGCGAACCAGGAAGCTCCCGCGATTCGCTGGCTGGCGCACGAAGAAGGGCAACTGCCAAGCGACCTCGTTGAGCAACTTGTCCAGCTAAAGGCAGCGCTCGATGCCGAACCTGATGTTGCCATCATATTTGGCGCGGAAGTGACGGGCGCGGCGATTGCGCAGCTTGTTGCTTTTGGCTCAAAGCTGCACGGAAAAGCTCGTTACATGGCGCTCGGCGATTACGCGAATTCGCGGGGGGCGGCCGACATGGGCCTGCTGCCGGACCGTTTGCCGGGTTATGCCCACGCCGATGATTCGTCGGCGCGCGAAGCGTTCGAGCGGCTGTGGGGCGGCGTGATTCCCTCTAAACCCGGGATGACCACGCCCGCCATGGTGGACGCCGCGCAAAATGGAAAGCTGAAAGCGCTTTATGTGATGGGCGCGAATCCGCTGGCGCATTTTGGGACGCTGGGATTTGGGCGCGGGAAGCTGGAATTGCTGATCGTTCACGAGATGTTTTTGACCGAGACGGCGAAACTCGCCGACATCGTGTTTCCCGCTGCTTCGGCTTACGAAAAGGAAGGCAGCGTGACGAACACTTCCGGGGAAATACAACTTCTGCACAAAGCGGCTGAAGTGATGGGACCGCGGAGCGATTTCGACCTGCTGCGCATTTTGTCTCACCAGTTGGAAAAACTTGGTCTCGGCAAAGCGTTCCATTACAAGTCGTCCACTGCCGTGTTCGAAGAAATTCGCAAAGCAGTGCCCGGTTATGACGTGCAGCCCGCGGGATTGCTGACTGGTGGCGCGGAACTTACGCATGTGAACGCAACCAAGAACGGCCATGCGCCTTACGACGTTCCCCTTGGCTTGATCCGCTCCGCGCACGACACGCTTTTCACCAGCGGGACGCTGGGCCGCTTCTGTACGATGATGGAATCCCTCCCGGAGGCAGAAGCCAAACCGTGAGCGCCTTTTTAAACGCGTACGCCACGATTATCATTGATCTCATAAAGATAGCGCTTCTGCTTTTCATCGTTCTCACCGTCAATGCGTATCTGACGTGGTTCGAGCGGAAGGTTGTGGCGCACATGCAATCGCGCTGGGGACCGCATCGCGTGGGGCCACACGGTTTGCTGCAGCCGCTGGCAGATGGCGCAAAATTTCTTTTGAAGGAAGATCCGACTCCGGCAGGGGTGGACAAGTTCACTTACTTTCTCGCCCCTCTCCTGGCGTTGGCGCTCGCGCTGACGTCGATCGCCATCATTCCCTTCGGGCCGGAACCGCTGCACCTCTTTGGGCACGACATTGCATTGGGCATCACGAATTTGAACATCGGGATCCTGGCACTTTTTGCCATAACGGCGCTCAGCGTTTACGGTGTCGTTTTGGCCGGCTGGTCTTCGAACAGCAAGTATCCGTTGCTCGGCGGACTGCGCAGCTCGGCGCAGATGGTCAGCTACGAGCTTGCTCTAACCA
>JBARCY010000092.1:0-13560 GCA_049794595.1 Candidatus Acidiferrum sp. | reverse complement strand
TCCGAAGGTCGATTTGGCAACAGCACCGGGGGCCGGTGAAAACAGAAGAGAGCGAAAAGGTCATGCCGCTGGACGATGAAATGATTACTGATCTTTTGCGATGGCGTTCCGAAACGCCTTACGCGGGAGACCAGGATTGGATCTTCGCCAGCGGACGTATGAAGGGTCGTCAACCACTTTGGCCGGAAGCCATCGAGCGGAATTACATCCGACCGGCGGCGGAACGGGCAAAGATCACCAAGCACATCAGTTGGCACGTATTCCGTCACACATTTTCTACGCTTCTTGCCGAGAATGATGAGGATGTGAAGACGGTGCAATCGCTGATGCGCCACGCCAACAGCAACATCACCATGAACATCTACACCCACGCGGTCAGCAGTAAGAAGCGGCGGGCGCAGAGCAAAGTGGTGGAAATGATTCTGCCAGCAGAAAGAGCGACACCAGTGTCGGCGGGCGTCGCTTAATGTGTATTTTCTTGTGTATTGCGCCGATTTTCCAAAAGCGAGCTAAGTCTTTTGGAAAGAATGGCGGGGACGACGGGACTCGAACCCGCGACCTCTGCCGTGACAGGGCAGCGTTCTAACCAACTGAACTACGTCCCCGCTGAAGGGTGAAGCGTCACAGGTGCTGAAAGGCATCACGTGTGATTCCATGCCTCACACGCGATGCTTCACAAGAGTAGAGCCCAATTTTACAGCATCACTGCGCTGGCCGATGGCTCTGCTTTTATGGTGGGCACTGTCCGATTTGAACGGACGACCTTTCGGGTGTAAACCGAACGCTCTAACCGCTGAGCTAAGCGCCCCTACAGAACTAATCGTACAGTATGCGTCCCGTAGCGTCAACGCTGCCCGAAAGTTCCATCACGCATTTCTCCTGCCTGTTCGAGACGCAAAATCGCGTTCCCAACTCGTTCCTCTTGCGCAAAGGGGACGAAGAAGTGGCTTAGAAATGCCGCGAAAAAGGATGCTACAATATATTTGCTCTTTCTGGACAGGGCGCGGTCGCCAAGTGGTAAGGCAGAGGTCTGCAAAACCTCTATCGGCGGTTCGATTCCGCCTCGCGCCTCCAATTTTTCTTACTCGAAGCGTGCTCCGACACCGCAATCCTTCAGCACTGAAGCTCTGTTCGATGTGCTCTTCCTTGCGCTTTTTTGATGCAGCCAGTAAACTCTTTCTCTTGCTTACATACAAAGGACGCACTCTGGGATGCTGATCGCACGGGATTACGTCGGATACATGGCCACGGAAGTGGTGAAACGGCTGGTGGAAGGGAAGATGATCGAGACGAGGGCGGCGGAGCCCGTGGCGCAGCGGCTGCGGCAACGCATGATGGAAGAAGTTACCGTCGAGGATCGATTGAACGAAGAAGTACGCCAAATCCTGACGGACCATCAGGAAGAAATGCGGCGCACCAACGTCTCGTACCAGGAGATGTACAAAAAGGTGAAGGCGCAGTTGGCGCGCGACCGCAAGCTGGTGTTGAGGTAGCCCGGAATGCGACTGAGCCGCGAAAAGATTGTCCGCATCTCTCATCAGATCACAGATGTCCTCGTTTCCAGCGACGACGTGGAGTTCGTCGAAGACCGCGATACGATTCGCCGTGAAGTGGTGCAGATATTGACGGCGACTCTTCACGAAGAAGAGAAGGCGGATCTCGAAGTCCGCAAGAAAATCACCTCGCAGAAAAAAGAGATCCTCGAAGACACCGAGGAGTGGAACGTTCTCTACCGCAAATATTACGCCGACGAGCTTCGCCGCCTCGGCATCGCCGCTGCCCCCGACGACCGCCGCCGGTTTTAGATTTAATTGCGTGCTGTGAATGGGTTGATCGTCCCGCCTTGTAAGATTCCTAAAAATGGTTTGGCGTTGAACGGCTAGCGCTTGGCTCTCGAGTGGTTGCGGAGGCCAGGAGGACAGCCACGATTCATAGCGCCAAATCGTGCTATGGAGAGGAGTTTGCCTGTCCCACTTTCTGGTTAACAATAATGACGCGTCCGCCCCAGTTTTACGGAGCGCAGTGAACGGATATACCTCATCCTTTCCAGGCCTCGAGCCTCTACAGTTAATCCCTGGCTTTTGTACAGTATCGACCGGATAGAGCGTCGCGCGGCAGGGGCTTAGCCTAATCGAATGCTACCGATCTTAAAAGAGGTCGCTGTTCGAAGAAATACAAACTAACGATAGCGAGGCAAATTCATGCGCGCATTTTCATTTCTGGTTTTAGCAGGACTTGCCGGATTCTTTTTCACGGCAACGGCCCCGGCAGCAAACGCTCAGGTCGCCGTGGATGTTGGCGTCGCCCCTGATTGCCCCTACGGCTATTACGACGTTGCGCCTTATGAGTGTGCTCCCGCCGGCTATTACGGTCCGGAGTGGTTTACTGGGGGCGTCTTCATCGGCGTCGGCCCATGGTTTCATGGTCCAGACAACTTCCGAGGCAAGGTGAATAATCATTTCGATGCCCACCGCGGCTATAAGGGCAAGTTGCCAGAACGCGGCGAAAAAGCCGAGCCGGCAAAGCGCGTCGATAGCGCCCACTTCAAAGGAAACGAAGAGCGGGATGGACGTGGCCACGTAACGAAGGGCAAACACTAATCACGCAGCTTTCTGATTTTCGCCGAAAGCCCCGACGCGACTCTCTCGTTGGGGCTTTTTTGCGTTTTCCTTAGCGCTGACATCTGCTCGCTGGCGCGTTTCCGATTCATTCTTTGCAAAAGCCAGCGTTGTTTGAGAGCTAGGCTGTGGCCGTTTGTTTGGTCGTCCGCCCTGAAATGGTGTCAGCTGGCGCCAGTGGATAAGGGCGAAGATGGGGCACAACGTGTTGTGCCCCTACGGGGAAGCAGTGCGCGCTGGAGATGCGGGGTTAGAGAAGTTTGGGAGCGAAGAAGGCGTAGAAATTGGGGTCGCCCCAGTAGCTGAGGTGGGCAAGGCCGGGGACACGGTAGGGGAAGGATTGTTGGTTGGCGTCGTCGAGTTCGTAAAATTTGAGGCGGGCGCTGACGGGGTCCATGTGGGCATAGGCATTGAGCCAGATGAGTTGATCGAGCTGACGAAATAAATAGTTGAATTCGAAGGGAGTGTAGTCGCGGCCGGAGGGAGTTTTGCGGAAAGAATAGAGCATGGAGAGGATCTGGGCGCGGATGGCTTGATCGTCTTTTACGTGCTGGCGGAAGAAATAATAGATTTTGTCGAGGGGCGAGCCGAAGGTGAGCAGGCCGGCGAGCTTCTGGAGTTGAGCCAATTGCAACGGGAGACCGGGGCGATCATCGAGGGGGCCTGGTGCGCCATTGAACTGAGCGAGCAATTCGTTGAGGGTGTCGTAGGCGATGACGCTGCCGAGGGAATGGCCGGCGAGAATGACGCGATCGTACTGATCATCGGCGAGGAGCCGTGCGAGAGCGGCGGAGGAGCCTTGAAGGATGGTGGTGCGAGCGGCGTAGTTTTTGGATTTGGCGTCGGCGGCAACGTAGACGGCGACGTCGGCGACGTAGGCGGTGAGGACGTAATAGCAAAAGGCAGCGATGGCAAGCGCCAGCCAGGCAGAAACGACCCGCTTCGCGAAAATTGCCGCACCAAGCGGACGAAGATCGATGGACCAATGGACGGAAACTGCATAGCCCAGCAAGAAGAAAACAACAGCAGCGAGGAGAGCGAAAACGAGCCAGACCGCTCCGGCCTGCCGTTGGATGGACTGCGAGCCGCTCTTCAAATAGGCAGAAAGGGACTGAAGCATAAACCAGAGCATGAGAATGGCGGCGGCGTAGAAGACGAGAGCCAGCGGCTTGGGCCAGAAGGAGTACTGGTGAAGTGCTGAGGCAATCGGTTGCAGGGAAGTCCAGACGCTGCGCGGATGAGATAGCCAAGTGAGCAGGCGAAGACAAGCGATGGCCAAGGGAATGTACAAAAGCAGGACGCGGAGAATTTCGCGGGCGCAAAGTTTGATGGAATAGGCGAGCGCGGATCCGAAGGATTGGCCGCGGGCGGACATCATTTCCTGAAGATTGTCGGCGAAATAGCGGAGAGGCGTGAGGTCGGTTTGCACGAGCCAGTTCAGAGTGTCTTTCCAGCTGAGTTTGTCCTCGGTGTCGGGAGCCCAATAATATTCGAAGAGATCCAGGCGGCCTTCGAGAGCGGGGCCTTGGCCGGGGTTGACGGTGATGCGCATGCCGGCTTGCGTCCAGTCCTTGAGAGCGACGGTGAGCGGAGAAAGAACGGGGTTTAGATTTGCGCGGTCGCGCAGATAGGTGAAGAGACCGCGGGCGAAACTGTCGAGAGTTTCGTAGGGGTCCTGCTCGCCAATGCCGTGAATGATGAGCATGGCGGAGCGATGGCTGCGCAATGGAAACGCCGGAGCAGGGCTGGGAGGCTGGGGCATGGGGACTCCTTGGCGAGAGCATACCACTAATGGAAGTCATCGTGGAGTAGCGAGCGGAGTGCAGGGACGATGCGCGTGCGGGGCTTAGTGAGGGGAGGGAAGAGATTTGGACGCCTGGCGTGCGATTAAGAAGAAACCTTTGGCGCGGGCGTCGGATTGCAATTTGTCGAGATGAGAGCGAGCCGCGGCGGAATTGCCGGATTGGAGTTCGGCCTTTGCGAGGAGAAGGCGGGCTTCAAGTTCGAAGACAGCGAAACCTTCCCCTATGGCCTGAGCGTGGAGAATGGTCAGATTGCGTTCCCCTTCGGCTGTTTTGCCCGTGCGAATGTCGACCGCGGCTTCGGCGAAGCCGGCGGTCATGCGGATCATACGATCGCCGCCTTGTTGAGCGAGCGAGACGGCACGATCGGCGGCGGCGCGGGCGTCGACGAGTTTTCCCTGAGCGACGAGGGAACGCGCAAGCGCGGAATCGGAGATGGAAGTAGAGCTGGGAGATTTGTGCTGCTCGAAAATGGCGACGGCTTTTCGCGCGAAGGATTCAGCGTCAGCGGGCTTGCCTTGGTCGACAGCGATGATGGCGAGCTGGACGTCGCCTTCGGCGGAGTGAACTTCTTCCTTAGTTTGTTCGCGAAGGGTCATGGATTCTTGCGTGGATGCAAGGGCGTCACTGAGCTGATCCTGAGCGGTCTGGACTTCCGCGAGACCCACGAGCGAGTAGGCGAGCCCGGATTTGCGTGAGAGGGCTTTCTCGATGGCCATGGCCTGCGAATACGTATCTCTTGCGGTGGCCAGTTCGCCTTGCTGATAAAGGACCTCTCCCAAATTGTTCAGCGTTATGGATTCACCACGCTTGTCTCCGACTTCACGAAAATCCCCGAGGCTTTCCTCTTTCATTTTTCTCGCGACGGACAGTCGGCCGGCACTTAGCTCAACGTTGCCCAAATTATCGAGGCCGGCAGCGACGCCACGTTTGTCGTATAGAGAGCGCTGAATTTGAAGGGCCTCTTCCAGATGGGATCTGGCCTGGTCTAGGTCGCCCATTTCCTGAAAGACTTCTCCGAGATGGTTAGAGCACGAGGCGATGTCCCATTGCGCGCCCGAACGGCGGAACTCGGCAAGGGCAGCTTCGAGAGACTTCCGGGACTCGATCAAATCTCCCTTGTTTCTTTGGAACAGGCCGATGCCGTTGGCAGCGACGGCAGCTTCATAAGTGTCGCCAGCGGCGGAATAGAGATCGCGAGCTTGGGATTGGTCGTCGATGGCTTTATCGAATTCACCGAGGTTTGACCAAGCCCAGGATTCGTCTGTGAGGGAACTGGCCAGGAGAAGACCGCTGCCCAGCGTTTTGGCGCGGGCAATGCCTGCAGCGGCTGCTTTTTGACTGCGCTTCATGTCGCCGAGGCGCTCCGCGGCGTGGTATTCGACGAGGTCAATCCGAGGATCGGAGTCCATCGGGGCCGGGAGCCTTCGCAGAGTAGCGACGGTATCGAGAGCGTCGTTGGCACGATTCGCGAGATATTCGGCGCTCGCGAAACGCAGGCCGTAGTCGAGATTGTCGGGGAAGAAGTTGTGGAGAGTGCGATAAACCTCGGCGGCTCCGTCACGGTCATGCGTGAGTTCTCGAAAACGGCCCTCGATGGAAAGTCTATCTTCACGCGAGAGATTGGCAGAGAGATCGAGGGCTTTCTTGGCTTCCGCCTGGGCGTTGAGATCGTAGCCGAGATGGGACCAGGTGTCGGCAAGCGCCGAGTGAGAGAGAGCGTGGTTGGGATCTGCCGCGATGGCCTTTTCGAAAAGATCTTTGGCCGCGAGCGAGTCGAACGCTTGAAGTTTGGCTAGGCCTTCGGCATAGAAACGTTCGGCTTCGGAATTGGCGGGGAAAGATGCGCGCACTTCGCGTGTGGCGGAAGCAGACAGAGAGCCGATGCCCAGAGTACGGCGCAAATTGTCTCCGCCGGCGGAGATGAGCTGGGGAAGGTCGGACTCGGTTCCGTCCTCGGTAATCGCCGCGATGGTTTCTCCGGTGCGCGTGTCCTGGACTTGCAGAACAATTCTGAGTTTGGTGCTTGAGCCATCGGGAAGCGCGAGATAGGAGCCGGTGGCAACCATATCGGTTCCGAGATGATTGTGCATCTTGCCGAGCGTTTCTTGGCCGTAAGTGTCCGTGGGAACGAGAGACATATCCAGCTTCATGCGTGCGATATTTTCGCTGGGGATCACGCGGATTTGCTGGCCGGAGGCAAGCTCCGCGCCCAGCATTTCCGTCATGGCGGTGGACATCCAGTCTTCGTCGGGTTTGCGGGACAGGTTTTTGAAACCAAGAACGGCAATCGAGGGGCGAGGTTTGAGAGCTGCTGAGGCAGCGCCGCTGGCGGAATGGCGAAAAAAACCCATGCGCATGCCAACTACGAATAGTCCGAGCAGCATAACTGCGGCAGCGGAGAGGGAGAGCCAAGTCCATCTTCGCGCGCGAACGGCGGGGATGGCAGGCGCGGGTTCGGCCAAGGCTTGCTGCGGGTTGGACACGGACTCGACAGCCACGGCAATGGGGCTGGATTGTGATGACGGCTCGTCGGGCTCAACCGGGAAGATAAAACGGTAGCCGAGCTTGGGAAGCGTTTCAATAAAACGAGATTCGGTGGCGGAGTCATTCAGAACGCTTCGGAGTTCCTTAATGGCGGTGTTCAGACTGTGCTCGAAATCCACAAAAGTATCCGAAGGCCAGAGCTGCTGACGGAGCTGTTCGCGAGTGACGAGCTCGCCAGCACGGTCGAGCAATAGGGACAAAACCTGGAAGGGTTGAGGGCGGAGCTTTACCTTTGTCCCGAACTTGTAGAGCTCCCGGGAGCTGGGGCGCAGCTCGTAGGGGCCAAACCGGGTAACCACCAGGGGCCTTTCCATCGGGTACCGAGAGTATTACACAATGCGCCCAATATTGATGCCGTTTCGGGTTCACGGCAAGTGAAGATCTTCTGTGGAATGAAAGAGTTAGGCCTTCACCTTTTTTTAATTAGATTTCCAGACAGCCTGCATTGCTCTGTCCGCGTACACGTGTGAAGAATGCTACAACGGAAGCGAAGCGGCCCAAGTTCGGAGAAGGCCCTTTTTTCCGAGACCCTGGAGGATCCTATGCGAATGCCTGGATGCATTGAATGGAATGTGAAGTTGCATGGCAAGAAGGTGGCTGTTGCAGGGGTTGTTCTATGCCTGGCTACAGTTGCCTCTGCCGTGATGGTAATTCCCAACCTATTTCCTTTCCTCGATCCCACCGGGGTCATGTCCACCTATAACACCAATGGGCCAATCGTTGAAAACACCCCGTTTTTCCAGAGCCTCGGGACGAATGGGAGAAGTTGTGCGAGCTGCCACGTCGTAGGCAACGCGATGGGATTGAGCGTGCAGAACGTCCAGGAGAGATTTCAACATACGGGAGGTCACGACCCACTGTTTGCGGCGGTGGATGGAGCGAATTGTCCAAGCACGAGTTCGACTGATCCTTCGACTCACAGCTTGGTGCTGAAGAACGGAGTGTTTCGCATTGGGATAGCGCTGCCTGCGACGACACAGTTTACGATCCGCGCGGTTGTGGACCCATACGGTTGCGCGGTGACAACAGACCCGACCACAGGAGTGCGCACAGTATCTGTTTACCGAAGGCCTTTGCCGACGACCAATCTCAAATTTCTGAGCGCCGTCATGTTTGACGGGCGCGAGACGATCATGCCGCTGAACAATTTGAATACGTTCCAAGCGAATCTGCTCACCGATCTGAAGCACCAGGCGATGGATGCGACGACCGGACACGCACAGGCAGCCGAGCCTCCGACCGATGCCCAGCAGACAGCAATCGCCGAATTCGAGATGGGACTCTTCAGCGGTCAACTGGCGGACAATCGCGCCGGGATGCTCACCGATCACGGAGCGCTCGGCGGGGCGCTCAATCTGGCGGCGACAAATTACGATCCGGGGATTAACGACCCACTCGGCGCGGATCCCACCGGGGCGGCGTTTAATCCGAACGCGTTTACCCTGTTTTCCTCCTGGGAAGACTCGAACGCTGAAAACGAAAGAGAGCAAGGATTCGAGGTCGCGAGGGAAGACATCGCTGCCGGAGAGACGATTTTTAACTCACACCTATTGACGATCACAAACGTGCGCGGACTGAATGACAACCCCACGCTCGCCGCGGAGCTGGGAACCACGGTGCCCATTGCTTCGTTTCCAGGAACCTGCACGACCTGCCACAACACACCCAACGTTGGGAACCATTCTGTGGCGCTGCCGCTCGACATTGGAACTGGCCACGACGCGGCTCAGGAACAAGATACACAGATCGCCAACGGACTGGCCCAGTTGAGCTTCCCGCGCGTCCCGGTTTACGAGATCACGGGATGCCCGAATCCGTTCGCGACGGCGGGGCAAGACAGTGCGCCTTATGTGATTTACTCGACTGATCCCGGCAAGGGGCTCTTGACGGGGCAGTGCTCGGACGTGAACCGCATCAAAGGGCCTATTCTGCGAGGATTGGCGGCACGCGCACCCTATTTTCATAACGGCGCGGCCCAAGATCTGACGGAAGTGGTGAACTTCTACAATCAACGGTTCCAGATGAATTTAACCGAGAAAGAGAAGTCGCAACTGATCGCTTTCCTCAATAGTTTGTAGGAAAGGCGCGACGAACGCGGTAGGCCTCGAGGGAAAATCCCTGCGGAGATACCGAAATCGGTAGCGGCAGAAGTGGAAAGGGCGCGCAGTAGGAACCGAGGGACATAGCCAAGACGGGCAGCCCTGAGGCCGCCCGTTTTGATTCTTGGAACTGGTTGGTGATGCCCCGATTTGACTAGGGTCGATAAAGAATGATCAGGGTTGACAGTCGGGGCGGCGCTTTAGGGTTGGCCGGCCGTCGTCGGTGCCATCAGTGGTAGTGGCGTTAGGATCGCTGGTGGAAGTGGGCTGCTTGGACTGCTCGGTTTTCGTGCGGAGAGAGGGCTTGCCGGGCTGGTTGTCCGTGACCTTGCGAGCGAACATGATGTTGCGGAGGCGGGCCTTTACGGAATCGAATTCGGAAGTCGTGACGATGTATTCCGGACGCGCGGGCAGGATGTCCGCGATTTCTTTTTGGGCTAGTTCGATGCGCTCTGGTGTGGGCGGGTGCGTGGAGAAAACTTTGGGGATGGTGCCGGGACGCCGCTTTTCATCGGCTTGAATGCGCTCAAAGAAGGTGACGTAGGAATTGGGGTCGTAGCCGGCGTGATACATGTATTGGAGGCCGAAGTAGTCGGCTTGGCGCTCGGCGTCCCGGCTGAACTTGAGATAGGTCACCGGGATGGCGAGCTGAGCGGCTTCGTAAATGCCGTAGCCGGCCCAGCCGCCAGGACCGAGAAGCATGAGCGGGATCGTGGCGAGCTGCATGATTTCGCCCTTGGTGGCGTTTTTCGTGCCGTGGCGAAGGACGACGTGAGAAATTTCGTGGGCCATAACTCCCGCGAGTTCGGATTCTTCCTGGGCGCGGAGGATTAGGCCGCTATTGACGTAGAAGAAGCCGCCGGGGAGAGCGAAGGCGTTGACTTCATCGGAGTCGATGACCTTGATGGTGAAAGGAACCTTTGCGTCGGAGTTGCGGACGAGATTTTGGCCGACGCGATTGACGTATTCGGTGACGACGGGGTCGTCAATCATTTTGGAAGAGCGTTCGACTTCCTGAGCGAGCTGCTTGCCTAGGGCGATTTCGCGTTCGAGCGAATAGAAATTGACGCCTTTGCCGAGATTGCGGTTGCCGATGTCGTTGACGTCTTCCTTGGAATTCTTGGGATCAACGGTGTCCTTTTGCGTGATCGGTTGATCTTGGGGGGGAGTTTGAGATTGGGCCGCGGGCGTTGGTTGTGGCGGAGCGGGTTGTGGAGGCACGGGCTGCGGCGGAGCGGGTTGCGCGGCTGGCGCGGGAGATTGCGGCTGAGTGGAAGCAGGCTGCTGTGCGGCGGGTTGCTGCGCGGCCGGTTGCTGCTGCGCTTGCGAGGTTGGGGAGCTCTGACTGCCGGACTGTTGAGATTGTGGAGCAGCCAGAACAGCGCTTGCAACGAGGAGGCCTGCCACCGTAAAGCCCAAGGAAAGTCTCGAAATGTGGGTCATGGCATTTACCTCCAGGTGCGGTCAGTATACACCCGATTGCACGATACAAGGGTCAAATGACGCTCTCGGCCTTAATCACTACGATGTCAAGGGAGGGGAGAAGGTTTCCTGTTGCGAGGAGAAGGATTGGCGCTTCGAGGGAGAGAGCGCAGCGAGGCGGCGTGGAGGCCGGAGCGGTTGCGGGGTTGCATGGCAAGGGTGGGTAGGGAGGGTGTGCCGAAATGAAAAGCGGGGGGAATTGTGTCCAAAAGGCAGCATTAGAATGGTTGACACGTCTGGCGGTGGCCTCTAGAGTCAATGTTAGAGAAATGAGCGTAAAAAAGATTCAGATTGGGCAGCTTTGGAGGAAGAACGACACCGGGGACGTTTACCTGGTGACGCGTGTGTACAGCGAGGCGCTGAGCACGATCGTAGTGCTGCGAAAATCGGGAGCCGAAGACGAGGCGTTGACGCGACTCCGCGCGGAAAATACGCCTAAGGGGCCGGGAATTCCGGGATATTCGCCGGCGCAGGACGAAGAGAATTTTTGATGGGGAAGTGGATAGTGGTTAGTGGATAGTGCGTAGCAAGGAGTTGGACTACCTTCGGTTTAGACCCTGCAGAATTCCGGGAAAATAAAGAGGAAAGAGTTTAGATGGAGCGTACGTCCATGGCGACGACGTCATGGACTTGCATTAGCTCTTTGACCAGGAAGGGTTCGCCGTATTTAACGCCAATCATTTCACCGTAGTGGCGAGCAAGCTGGTTCATTTCATCTTCGAGGCGATCGATGGCGAGGAAGACGTTTGTCTTCTTGAATTGGCGTCGGGATTCGCCCTTCGGGGGATGAAATTGGGAAGCGTAAGCGAGGATAGCGCGGCGGCGCTGTTCGAAATGCGAGGAGATGTCCACGACGAATGTGGGGCGGACGGGCGCGTAGGCTGTGGAATAGAGAATTTTGAAGGGGCGGTGAGGTTCGCCCTCGATGGACAACTGTTTGAGGCCGGCGAGGAAGCAGCCTTCGTAGCCGAGCGTGGAGGCGTGATAGTGGTCGGGATGGCGAGCTTCCCAGTAGGGGAGAATGACGGTCTTGGGGCGGAGTTCGCGGATGACGGCGGCGAGGCGGAGTTTGTGCTGGCGGCTGGGTTGAACGTCGGAGTCGGGGATGCCGAGAGTGCCGCGCCAACTTACGCGAATAATCTTGGCGGCTTTGGCGGCTTCTTTGGCGCGGATTTCGGGAGTGCCGCGAGTGCCCATTTCACCGGCGGTCAGGTCGAGGATGCCGGTTTTGTAGCCGAGACTGGCCATTTTTAGGAGCGTGCCGCCGCAGGTGAGCTCCACGTCATCGGGGTGGGCGGCAATGGCGAGCAGGTCGAGTTTCATTCAGGGTCTCCTTCCGCGCGTTCTACTTTTCATAATCGGTTTGAGGCATCAATGATATCACTGCGTGGGTAGGTGACCGGCGGGGCGCGGCGAATGCGGGATGTGATAACGTTTCGAGCGGCGAAAAAAGATGGCAGAGAACACAGGACGCGCGGGAGCGTCACTTGCTGAGAAACTGGCGTTGGTCACCGGCGCAGGGAAGCGGCTTGGGCGGTCGGTCGCTCTGCGACTGGCAGAGGAAGGCGCGGACGTTGTCGTTCACTACAATTCTTCCGCGACGGAGGCGCAGGCCGTTTGCCGGGAGATCGAAACATTGGGGCGGCGCGCGGCGGCTCTGCAGGCGAATCTGAGGGACGTGAACGAAATCCGGCGGCTGTTTGACGCAACGGGAAAACAGTTTGGGCGGCTTGACGTGCTGGTGAACTGCGCTGCGAACTTTCTGCCCGCGAGCATCATCTCTACGACCGAAGAAATTTGGGACGCATCGCTGGAGACGAATTTGAAGGCAGGATTTTTCTGTGCGCAGGCGGCGGCGCCGCTGCTGCGGCGAACGAATGGCACCATCGTGAATTTTGCGGATGCTGGGGGGCTGATGGGATGGCCGGGGTACATACCGCATTCGATTTCGAAGGCCGGCGTGGTGATGTTGACCAAAGTGCTGGCGAAAGCGCTAGCGCCCGAAGTGCGGGTGAATGCGATTGCTCCGGGAACGATCACCATGCCAGGTGACCCGCCGGAATGGGAATCGGATTTTATCAGGCTAGCGCCGCTGCGGCGAACGGGAACGCCATGCGACATTGCGGACGCAGTTTCCTATCTCGTGCACGCGGAATTTTTGACGGGGCACACTTTGGTGTTGGATGGCGGGCGGAGCCTGGGTCCAACCAAAGCAGAATTTCGTTGAGACAGTAGTGTGCAGAGAAACGCGCGGCGGTGTATTCTATTCTGCTTATCGGAACTATAAGTTTGGGAGGCGCGCGGACGAGCGCGCCGGAATCTGACAAAAGAGGGGCCAGCCTAAGTTATGGACAATGAGACTTACACCCACGAGACTTACATCCACGTTGACAGCCCGAGCGAGGCTATCAGCGTACCGCACGGACTGGAAGACACGCAGATTCAAGAATGGCTGGAGTCGTTGGACTCCGTGCTCGAATCGAGCGGGCCAGAAGTGGCATCGGAAATACTCGAGCGGCTTCGCGCGCACGCCACGGTTGCGGGGATCGATCTGCCATTTTCTGCGAACACGCCGTACACCAACACGATTCCTCTGCGGCTCGAGCCGCTTTTTCCCGGCGATCAGGAACTGGAGCGGCGGATCAAGAGCTTGATTCGCTGGAATGCGCTGGCGATGGTGGTGCGGGCCAACCGCGTGGAGCACAACATCGGCGGGCACATTTCGACGTACGCCTCAGCAGCCACGCTCTATGAGGTCGGGTTCAACCATTTCTTCCGCGCACGCTCCGAAGAGTTCGAAGGCGACACGGTTTATTTTCAGGGACACGCGGCGCCGGGAATGTACGCACGCGCGTTTCTCGAGGGGCGGATTTCAGCGCAGCAACTGGAAAATTTTCGCCGGGAGCTGAAGCCGGGCGGAGGACTGTCGTCGTATCCACATCCCTGGCTCATGCCGGATTTCTGGGAGTTTCCAACGGTATCGATGGGCTTGAGCCCATTGATGGCGATTTA
>JBARCY010000091.1:0-5578 GCA_049794595.1 Candidatus Acidiferrum sp. | reverse complement strand
AGCGGGCAGGATTCACGGCCCAACGTGAATGGCGGAGTTGACGGTCGCCTCTCCGCCGCAACGCCCGGGAGTGAGTGGAAGGGAGCAACACCATGCTGGCTTTGAAGTATTTGCTGATGATTCTGGGCCTCGGGCTATTCGGCAGCTCCGGCGCGCTCGTGGCTTATGACATTTATATCTCGGAGCAGTTGCGGCGGCTGCTGGCGCGCAACAAAACGGGGGAACCGAGCGCGGACACAGGAATAACGGCACACCGCCCTTTCGGGCCGGTCCGCTGGCGGCTCGCTCAGCGGCTCGCGATCTCGGGACTGCTTCCTCTTTTGCTGGCGTTGAGCGTAGTGGTGATCCCGGACGGAACCGCCGGCGTGCGCGTCAGCCAAATTTGGGGCGCGCGGACGGGAACACTCCGCCCGGGAGTGCATTTCATTGCACCTCTTGTGGACAGCGTGGTGCTTTATGACACGCGAGAACAGGTGTACACGACGCTGGCAAGCCCTTCGACAAAAACCCAGGACGATGTGCTAACGGTGCAGGCGAGGGAAGGGCTGAACATTGGCCTCGCAGTGTCGGTGAGATACCGGCTCGATCCGCGGCGGCTGGACGCGATTCATGCGAATTTGCCGCAGCCTGTGGGTGAGGAAGTGGTTGCACCGGTGGTGCTTACGATTTACCGGCAGATTGCGCCGAACTACATGACGGAAGAAATTTTCGCGACAAAGCGGGAAGAGTTGCGCGCGAAAGCTGCTGCTGCAATTACGACGCGGCTTGAAAGCGATGGCATCCTGGTACGCGAAGTTTTATTGCGGGACTTGCAGCTTCCCGAGGAATACGCCAAGGGGCTGGAAGGACTGCTGCTGAAGGAGCAAGAAAACCAGCGGCTGGGCACGGAGCAAGACATCAAGCAGAAAGAAGTAAAGATCGCGGAGCTGGAGGCTGAAGCGCAAAAGGCGCGCGACGTGAAACAGGCGGAAGGGCAAGCCGCGGTGCGCGTGTTGCAAGCCAAGGCGGAATCGGACGCGATGCAATACACCCTGCCGCTGAAGCAGAAACAGATCGAGCAGACCAAGCTGGAAGCGGAAGCGCGAAAGGAAGCCACGCTGCAAAACGCGGAAGCAGCCGCGCAGGCGAAGATCATCGACAGCAAGGCGGAAGTCGAGCGGCAGAAGAATTTGTCGGAAGCGGAGGCCAACCGGATTCGCGTTGTCGCAGCGGCGGATTCGGAGCGCATGAGATTTGAAGCGGCCGTCCTGAAACAGAATCCGATGCTCATTCAGAAGATCATCGCCGAGCGGCTCTCGGACAAACTGCAGATCATGATGGTGCCGATGGACGGGAAGAATTTCTTCGCGAGCGACGTGTTTCGCTCGGCGTTTTCGGGAGTGGCAGGCGGAAACAATTCGGCGTCGCAGGATGATCCGGCGGATCAGAATGGTTCTGGCCAGGACGCGCAGGCGAACGCCCAGAGACGGCCGAATCGCAGGCCGTAACGAAGCTGCAAGCCTTGCTGATGCGGTGACGGTGCCGGTAAGAGAGTTCGGGTAGAAAAAAGATTGCACAGCCTGAAGTCTGTGCTACGGGTTCCGCTAGCCAAAACCCCTGTGAGTGGCTCGGGACGCGCTGCTGGAAAGGAGGAAAGATCAAGAGCATGCAGGCAAGCACCGCCGCGCTTCGCCGAATTTGCCAGGAGATTTTTCTTCCGCCAGCGGTGCGGACCGAGCCACTCGGCTAGCGGCCGCGGGGGACGGAAATATCATTCGGCGTTCACGGACGAGGGCGCTCAATTTGCGGCGAGGAACGCGCGACCACTCGCGACCAAGCTGATCACCTGGCTTATATCGGTGTTTTGCAGCCAGATCTGCGCACTGCCGTGTCGCCCGCCGGGCGGGACGGAAGCGTAGACACCAAAGCCCGCCTCGTGCAAATAGAAACCGATTTCCAGCGGGCTGTAGAACTCCCCGTTAGTCGGGGACCGGTTGATGGCGGATGTGATGGTTGGCTTGCGGTAGTCGCCCGGACCATAACGGTCCGGGTGGGCTAAGATAAATCGTTGGTCGCCGACCATTGACCTCAAGGACTGCGCTAGATCTAGTAGTGCGTCCTCGTCGATGTAAGCCGACGCCTTCGTGCCGCCACCCTTTAAGCAGACTTCGAGCCCTTTGGCTTTCTTTTTAGAGATTCTGTTTTCAGCGACGATCGCCGTGAGGCTCGCTTCCGAACCGTCCGGAGAAGTTAGTGTGCCGAGCAGTTTGCGCGTCAGCACCGCGTTCGGAGTTGTAATCAGGAATGTTTCCAGAACGCCCGGCTCGTTCTCGATGTGCACGGCCCTTCCTTGTTGAGAGTGTTCGGAGGTCTTCCTCCAGACAAAAGGACACGTCGCAACCAAGAAAATAGAAAGGGAGATCGTGGCCCTGCTCATTCGGGAGGCTCGCTATCGCGCGCTCTGGGGATCCGCACTAACATTCTCAGCAGACGGAGCGATCAGGGGCTTCGACATGAGTAATTTGCGCTGCCGCCTTAGCAGCTGGTTCATGAGCGCAGCGAGTCGCTGGCTCAGGGGAAGGCCTCCTGCAGAGGAAGTGTCCATGGCAAGGTTATCGAGAACCTCATCATAAACGCCCAAGGCAAATGGCCTTTCGTCCCTGCCTCGCACTGTAGAGGAGGCTGCGCCCCTGAGTGTCTGAAATCGCTGTGTCAGCTGCTCACGAGTCTCCCCAGCTGCAGCAGCGTCTTGCAGCGTCTTTAGGGCGGAACTGACGTATTGGAGCATGAATTTTCGCCGATCTATTAGCCTCTGGACATAGGCTTGATCGCCCCATGAAGACCCATCGCTGAAAAGGGCGGCCACGAGGGTTGGATCTGTGCGCACCTTCGAGGGGCCTGGGCTAGGTCCAGCAAGGATAAAGACCTTATCGTATTGCGGCGCCAAGTCCCGCCCGTTGAAGACGTTGATCACACTATCGAAGAACCTGTGCGAAACGATTTGCGGAGTGCCGCTGGCCAAAGAAGTGCCCTCTGCTCTCACGTATAGGGCTGTTATTGGCTGTGCAGACCTGTTGGTTACGACGAATCGAACGTGACCGTCGGGTAGCAACTCCGTTGTCGTGGCGATCCTTGTGTCTTGTGCCAAAGCCCATGGGGCGCAGAGCACTGTCAAGAGCAACCCAACAAGGACAGGATGAATTCTCATTTCAGCCTCCTTGGAATTAGCGACGCGGGACGCGGCGCTCCTCATTCCGGATCAGCGTGACCGAGGAAAGTTCAGTAGCATGCCTGACAGTAGACATCGTCATAGCCCTGCCCTGGGGTCGTATAGGCGACGACAGTCTCGATCTCTGCATTTTGGCAGTTCGGGCTGTTCGTACAAGACGAGTAGGTCGGGGAATCAAAGTTATGACTCGTCCAGGAGATAGTGTAGCTGCCAAAACACTGGTCGTTTCCCGGGTCAGCCTCAAAGTCGGGAGTCATGTAGCTGTCCTTTTGGGTTTGCGGCACCCAAGCGCAGGCGCAACTCGTGTATCCCCCGTTGCACGTACCGTAAGACGTGTACACCCCTTCATCGTATTCTACTTCGCCATATTCAGCCCTCAGATCCCAATCATAGCTGCCGCAGCCGTAGTCGTAGACCTTTTCTGAGTTATCATTCGGCTCTTCATCGCAATACGGGCCGAGGGGGGCGCACCCGCGATGCGCGCGAGCTTCCGAAAACCCTGCCCCGGAGTAGGGCCGTGGTTTTGGCGGGCTCGCAAGGAGAATCGGTAAAGACGCTAGAAATCCTAACCCACCGAGGACCGCAATCAATCTAACCATGGCGCCTCCTATCCAGCGAGGATGTCGCTAGATTTTGTTGGAGCTAACACGCGCGCCTGCCAATCAAGCTTTTCACGGCCAAGCTGGCACCGCCTTAAGGAGGCCTGGCTCGTCCGAAGGGCGCCCGCCTAGCAAAGCTAATACTCCCTGGGCGTCAAGCTGTCAAGCATAAATTATTTGTATATAAGAACCAAAGTATAGTGGCTGCATAACACTCTGACGCCGGTCGACTCCCCCGCTTCCTGCTCCTGCGCGTCCGCTGGGCGGGTCAGCAAGACACTTGCAGGAGGCCCTGCTAGCAATCGCATCTGAATGCCGCAGAACGGTAATTCGAGTCGCGGCCCGCATTCGGTTCTCCACAGAAGTGCATCAGTCCTGTGAAGTTTGTCTCAAACGCGCTCAGCTGATCGGGCCGGAGACTATTCCTCCGACAGCGACGCGGACCGAGCCACTCGGCTAGCGGTTGAATTGTTCCGGCCACTTTCGGTCGTTAAGGATACAAGGAGAATGGATCTAACTCGCCGCCGCTATTTTGAACGGGGGAATTTGGGCCGCGGCGGAAGACCCTTGTAATCTTTCAGCGCTTCGTTGGCGAGCTCGATGGCTTTTTCGAGCTGCGGGTCGTGGCCTTCAACGACGAGATCAGGGCGTTCGGGCACGACGTAATCCGGGTCGACGCCGTGGTTTTCGACGACCCATGACGAAGAGCCCTTGTCCCAAGAGTAAAAGCCTGCAGAAGGCGCGGTGACAAAGCCTCCATCACGCAAGGGAGCCCCGCGATTGATGCCGACCAAGCCGCCCCACGTGCGCGTGCCAACGATCGGCCCGATTTTCTCGAAGCGGAAAAGCCAAGGGAACAAATCGCCGCCCGATCCGGAGAGTTCGTTGACAAGCATCACTTTTGGTCCGTAGATGGCGACCGGCGGGTAGGGAGCGTCCTTGCCGTCGCGCACAGAAATGACCGCCAGAAGTGAGCGCTTAAGCTTTTCCGTGTAGAAATCTGGAATCTGTCCGCCAGCATTGTACCGCTCATCCACGATGATGCCGTCTTTGTCCAGCTGTCCGGTGAACTCCTTGTCGAAGTCGATGATGCAAGCAATGCTGGTATCCGGGACGTGCATGTAACCGATGCGGCCGCCGGTGGCCTCCGCGACTTTGCGGCGGTTGCCGTCAACCCAGTCGACGTAACGCACGCCAACTTCGCTGGCGATGGGTTTTACAGTAATTTCCCATGCGCCGTCCAAGCTGGGCTTGCTGTTGATTTTCAGCGTGACAAGTTTCCCGGCGAGATCCTGAAAATAGGAGTAGATGCTCTGCGTTGAATGGGTTTCCTGGCCGTTGACGGCGATCAGGTAATCCCCGGCTTTCACTTTGAGGCCGGGATCGGTTAGCGGCGAGCGCGTGCCGTCGTTCCAATTTTCACCGGGATAGATTTTTGTGATGCGATAGAAACCATCATCCGCTTCGTAATCCGCACCGAGCATGCCGACACTGACATGTGGCTTCTTCGGCTGCTCGCCGCCGCCAACATAGGTGTGCGAAGTGCTGAGCTCGGCGATCAGCTCACCAATTAAATAGTTCAGATCGCTGCGGTTGGCCACCCAGGGAAGCAGAGCCTCGTAACGCGCACCGATTTTGTTCCAGTCGTGGCCCGTCATGTTTGGATCCCAATAAAAATCCCGCTCGATGCGCCAGGCTTCGTGATAGATATGGCGCCACTCTTCGCGGGGATCGATTTTCACTTGCATGCCGCTGAGATCGAGCTTTCCAG
>JBARCY010000090.1:0-33308 GCA_049794595.1 Candidatus Acidiferrum sp. | reverse complement strand
AACCACCGGGCGCAGCGTGCCATTTTCAAGGCCAGCGATGATGCCGGCGTGAATTTCGGATTCTTCGGATTCGGTAATGCCCCAGAGAGTGAAAGCGCGAATCGAAGAGCGGCGCGCCATGAGTTCTCGAGCGTTAATGGTGATTTCGCCGCGATTGCCGATAACGATGATGCGACCGCTGGCGGCGAGGAGCTTCATGTCGTTGGCGAGATTCACGTTGGCGAGCATTTCGAGAATGATGTCCACGCCGCGGCCGCCAGTGGCTTTCATGATTTCATCGAGATAGCCTGGTTTGCTGTGATCGAAGACCTGGTGTGCGCCCTCGCGGGTGGCAAGATCGAGGCCTTTCTGGCTGCTGGCGGTGCCGAATACTTTGAGTCCCATGGCACGAGCAAATTGGACACCGGCGATGCCAACACCGCCGCTGGCGCCGTGAATCAAGACGGTTTCCGAGGCGCGCGCTTGCGCGGAGTGAACGAGCGCATGATAAGCAGTTCCGTAAGGAACCCAGACACCTGCGCCTTGGGCGAAACTCGCTTTCGCGGGAAGAAGATGGACCTGGCTTTCGAGGGCGATCGCATATTCGGCGTAAGCGCCAGTGACGGTCTTTGCCATGTAGACGCGGTCACCGGACTTGACCTTGGTGATGCCGGGGCCGACGGCTTCAATGACGCCGGCGCCATCGGAGCCAGGCGTGTACGGCAAAGTAGGCTTGACGGCGTACGTGCCGCTGCGCATGTAGGTGTCATAGGGATTGACGCCAACGCCGTGAACGCGGACGAGAACTTGTCCGGCAGCAGGTTTGGGCGTGGGGACTTCTTCGAGCTTCAGGACTTCTGGACCACCGAATTCGCGGACGATGATTGCTTTCATTTTTGGCCTCCGATATTTGCAAAATTTGATGCCTCCCGTGTTGCCGGCTGAGTTCTAGGCGGCGAAAATTCCCACGAAGAGGGGCACGGTGTGCCGTGTCTCTACAAACCGAAATCGCGATCGAGATGGCGCTGGCCTTTTAGGAGTGACCGTCCGCGCGCACAGGGGATCACGCGGCGGCCTCAACGGAAATCTATTAGAAATGATCGTCTGCGTGCAAATGGGACGATTCCTTTTCTTTCTCCAGGAGTCCAGCGGACTGACCCCAAGCCGTGGTTTGCCAGTTGTCCTTGCCCTTTTTCTGGGGAATCCAGGGCGGCAGAGTTTGATTCAAGTAGCCCGCGAGCGCGTAGATGTACGGCTCGTACAGGTTGCGAAGGTCGCGGAGGCGGAGGTCGGCTCCGTCACCATCGTGCAGCTTCAAACCGTGCTGAGCAAGAATGTCGCGGATCTGACGCAATTCTTCGGCGGGGAGACGATCTTGGGAAAGGGGTTTGGGTGCCGTGCCGAAGACTTGAGAAAGATCGACGACGGCGTGGCGCGCAATCGCGAAGGTAAGCTGGGCTTGCTTTTCGCAAGCGCCTTCGATGCCAACCATGACGAGCGCCGAGGCATCTAGGATGGCGGTGAGCGAAGCGATCCAGGATTGGTTGTCATGCTGCGAGCGGAAGAAAGCCAGGACCGGATACGAGAGGTGGCTTTCCATCAACTCGGCGGACCAGAGCTCCCAGTCTCTTAGGAGTTCTCGCAAGGCGTCCTGTCCGTGGCGATAACTGTGGCGGCGAAGAAGTTCTCCAGCGGTAGGAGGTGTGCCGGCTCGGGAGTCGAGCAGGGAAATGTTTACTTCGCGCTTTGAAAATGAGCCGTAAATAAAGGGCAGATAGCCGATGACGGCAGCGAGGAAGCCGAAACCGAAACCGGCTTCAGTAACGACCAAAGCCCGGGCCAAGCCGGAACGAGGAATGACATCACCCAGACCGAGCGTGAAAAATGTTGTGCCGCTCAGATAAATGTCCGTGAGAAAACTCGGCTCGCCGCCGGTGATGACCACCGCCGAGCCGGCGCCGTACTGCATCAGGCTGAAACCGAACACCAGTCCGACAGCCCAAACGCCTACAAGAACGAGGAGCGAGAGGGGCCCGTAAAAACCCAGCAGCGTTTCCCGGCGCTTACGAGACGAGACAAGGCTGGTGGCAAATTTCCAGACTATCCAGGTGGATCTATAAAAGAGGCGCGCGAGCCGAAATTTGCGCGTGACGCGCCGAGGCAAAATGATGGCCTCGAAAGCGTCCCACAGAACGATCAGAAAGATGGCCGCACCGGCAGCGAAGGCACCGGGAGATGGAATCATGTGCTGCATTGTACTCGTTTGGATAAGCTGCGGATAAGCGGCAGCGCGGTCAGGAGTTGAGACGCGCGCTGACGGTAATCTCCGTTTTGAACAGCTTGGAAACCGGGCAGCCGGTTTCCGCGGCCTTTACCGCGGCGTCGAATTTCGCTTTGTCCGCGCCGGGAATCGTCGCCACGAGGTCGAGATGGCTTTTGGTAATGGAAAAGCCGTCGCCGACTTTTTCGAGTGAGATGGTGGCAGTGGTTTCGAGCTTTTGCGCCGTCATCCCGACGCCGCCAAGTTGCGCGGACAGTGCCATGGTGAAACACCCCGCGTGAGCCGCGGCTAGAAGCTCTTCCGGATTGGTGCCGACACCGTTTTCAAATCGTGTGCTAAAGGAATATTGCGTTTGTTTGAGTACACCGCTGTCGGTGGAAATTGAGCCCTTGCCATCCTTCAAGCCGCCTTGCCAGACTGCCGATGCTTTGCGTTGCATGATGCCGCTCCTTTTGGAAAGTTGAGTCGATTTGAATCCCAAGCATTCGATTCGCCGGCAAGAGAGAAGGGTATATGGATGGGAAGATGCTGTCGAGTCGCAGCACCGGATTCCACTCGAACCGCTTCGGGCAGACCTACCACTTGTGGAAAACGAAAAACACACCCACAACAACGAAACCGAAGCCCGCGGCATAGTTCCACTTGATCTTCTCACCGAGATAAAAGATCGAGAAGACGGAGAACACCGTTAGAGTGATGACCTCCTGAATGGTCTTCAGCTGCGCGGCGGTGAATTCGTATGAGCCAATGCGATTCGCCGGTACCTGGAAGCAGTACTCGAAAAACGCGATGCCCCAGCTGATCACAATCACTTTCCAGAGAGCGGTCGAGCGGAACTTCAAGTGGCCGTACCACGCAAAGGTCATGAAGATGTTCGAGATGGTGAGCAAAAGGATAGTTCTCATGTTCTCTGATTCTCTCTTTGGGGTGAAGTTTGCTCCACGTGAGACGCGGCATCGCTCGCTGCACGTACAAGACGACAGTTTCCCTCAGCGAGTCGTGCGGCGCCAGAGCGGCTTAGGAAATGCGCTTTAGCCCGCTGCTTGCGCCTCAATAAACGGGTCTGTTCCACTTTAAGACTATTTCGTAATCCATAATGGCGGATTCTGCACACCTGCACCTCGTACCAGTTCAGCGGAAGCGGAGGAGTCCTTTAGAGTTGCCAATGACAGACAATTGGGCTTCCCTCTTCTCAGTTTCATATCGGGCCCGTGTGGCCTTGGAGGTTCTGGTGGCGCGGATATTGAAGATGGTTGGTGTGCTGGCCGTGATGGTGGCGGTCGCACTTTCGGTCACAACGCAAGCGCAAGATTCTATGGTTCTGGTGGTGACCGGATCGAGCATGCCAGAGCCGCTGTACACGATGTGGAACGACGAATATCACAAACAGCAGCCCGCTGTGAAGCTGCGCTATCTCCCCGAAGGCAGCGGCGCGGGTGCCACCCGTGTGCTGACCGGCGCGGGGGATTTCGCGGGGGGTGATGCTCCAATTCCAGAAAAGGAATTAAAGGCGGCTACTTCCAAAGTAGTCGAGCTTCCCACGGTGCTCATCGGAATCGTAGTGATCTACAACTTGCCGGGCGCCTCCCGCGAACTTCGGCTTTCCGGTCCGCTGCTCGCAAGTATTTACCTCGGAAAGATCACGGATTGGAACGATCCTGCTCTAGTCAAGTTGAATCCGGAAATTGAACTTCCCGCGCTTCCGATTAAAGTTGTGCACCGGACGGCGGGAAAGGGTTCGAGCTACATCTTTTCCGATTTCTTGTCGAAGTCCAGCCCTGAATTTCTTGCACGCGTCGGACGCAGCGAATCTCCTGACTGGCCTGTCGGTGCTAGCGCCGGCAGAACCCAGGATATGGTGGACAAGGTGGCGGGCTCGTCGGGTTCTATCGGCTACACGGAATTGAATATCGCGGAGAAGGCCTCCCTGCACATGGCCAGCATTCGAAACACGGAAGGCGAGTTCGTCCGCCCATCGTTGCGCACCATTGCCGCCGCTGCCAAAGCCATGACGGCCAAGACGGCAGACGATTTCCGGATCTCGCTGACGAATGGTCCCGGAAGAGACAGCTATCCCATCAGCAGCTTTACCTGGTTTTATGTTCCGGCGGTCGCCAAGGACTCGCAACGCGGCCGTGCGATCGAAGCGTATTTGCGATGGGTGTACGCCGACGGCCAGAAGATCGCCCGGGAGGAAGGTTATCCGCCGCTTCCCGAGGAGTTACTCGCCAAGGTGGCTGCGAAAGCTGCCGCGATTCGTTGACGGTCCGCCAGATGTTCTAAACATTCAATGTAAGGGATACCAGGTCGGTGCGCGGCGTTGGAGGAATTGGCGGCATCTTCGAGCGGTCCACGGGACGATAAAGGGTGTCGCGCTCCACGGGCGTTCGGCCTGCGGCGCGGATGAGGCGTTCCAGTTCCGCGCGAGGCGTGAACTCCGAAGTCTTTGCGCCAGCGTCGTGGTAAATTTTCTCTTCAACAACCGTGCCATCCAGGTCGTTCGCGCCAAAACGCAACGCAATCTGCGCGATGCTCGGCGAAAGCATGATCCAATACGCTTTGATGTGATCGAAGTTATCGAGCAGAAGCCGCGCGACCGCGATATTGCGAAGGTCCGCGTAGCCGGTCGGCTTGGGAATGTGCGAGAGCGCCGTATTATCAGGATGAAACGCGAGAGGAATGAACGCCACGAAGCCGTGCGTTTCGTCCTGGAGTTCGCGCAATTTCACAAGATGGTCGGCGCGTTCTTCCTCGGTCTCCACGTGGCCATAGAGCATGGTCGCGTTGGAACGTAGTCCCGCCTCGTGCGCTTTCTTCGCCGTGTTCAGCCACATCTGGCCGCTGGTTTTGTGGTCGCAGATGATCTTGCGCACGCGCGGGTGAAAAATCTCCGCGCCTCCGCCGGGGCAGGAATCCACGCCGGCTTCTTTCATTTTAACTAGGACCTCTTCGATCGAAATCTTTGCGATCCGCGAGAAGTAATGAACTTCGACCATCGTAAAAGCTTTGATATGCACGGTGGGGCAGCGCTGCTTCAGGCCGCGAACCAGTTCGAGATAATGGTCAAATGTGAGATCCGGGTGTAAGCCGCCGACGATGTGAAACTCCGTCGCCCCTTCGCGAACACCTTGCTGGGCTCGCTCGTAGATTTCGTCAAGCGCAAACGTGTAAGCTCCCGGCGCGTTCGGATCGCGGCCAAAGGCGCAAAGTTTGCAATGGGCCACGCAGACATTCGTGGGATTGATGTGACGGTTGACGTTGAAATATGTGATGTTGCCGTGGCGCTTCTCGCGGACGTAATTTGCGAGCCAGCCGACAGCAAGCAGATCGGGCGAACGATAAAGCGCGATGCCGTCGTCCAGGCTCAGACGCTCGCCGGCAAGCACTTTGTCCGCGATGGGTTGCAACCTCAGATCGGTAATTGTGAGTTCACTCATTTTGAATCCACTGAAAACTTCAAACGCGCCAAACCGCCGCCGCCGCGCCCCAGAACAACAAGAACAACAAACTAATATAACCGTTCACGGCGAAAAACGCAGCGTCCAGCTTGCTGAGGTCGCCGGGTCTTACTAGAGAATGTTCGTAGCTCAGCAGCCCAGCCACCACCACGATGCCTGTCCAAGCGGGCCATGGAAGCGCGAAACTTGCAGCGAGCCAGGCGAGGAGCACTATAACGCCGACGTGCATGATGCGCGCGATAAACAATGCGTTGGCGACGCCGAAGCGCTTGGGGACGGAGTACAGGCCGGCGCGCCGATCATAATCGATGTCCTGGCAGGCGTAGAGCACGTCAAATCCGCCAACCCACAGCGTGACCGCGGCGCAAAGAATGAGCATGCGCGGGTCAAGCGTTCCGGAAATGGCGATCCACGCTGCCGCAGGCGAAATTCCGAGAGCGAATCCAAGAAAAATGTGCGACCAATTCGTGAAGCGCTTGGTGAACGAATAGAAAAACAGAATCGCAACGGCGAGGGGGGCCAGCGTGAGTGCGAGAAAATTTAGCTGCCAGGCCGCGACGAAAAACAAAGCCACAGCCACAATAGTGAAGAACCATGCGAATTGCGGTGAAAGGGCGCCGGTTGCGAGCGCGCGCTGTTGCGTCCGCGGATTTTCACGATCGTAACGCAGATCGGCAATGCGATTCATGGTCATCGCGGCGGAGCGCGCCGCGACCATGGCGACGATGATCCAAACGAACTGGCGCAAAGTTGGCCAGCCTCTTGGCGGTTGATGCGTGGCCCGCGCCGCGAGAAGCGCCCCGGTCAACGCAAACGGCAGCGCGAAGACGGAATGCTCGAACTTGATCATCTCGAGCACGGTGCGGATGCGCCCAGCCATGGCGAAATTACGCCTCCGCCTTCTTTACGCTTGTCTGGCCCGTCCAGCGATACATTTTTTCTTGCGGAAGGTCGACCTGCGCGAGGACGCGACAGATATATTGGGTAATCAAGTCGTCGATGGTTTGCGGATGGTGATAAAACGCGGGAATCGCTGGCATGATCACCGCCCCGGCTTGCTGCGCGCGCAACATATTTTCCAGATGAATGCGGTTGAAGGGAGTGTCGCGAACGCAGAGAACCAGTTTGCGGCCTTCCTTTAGCATGACGTCCGCTGCGCGAGAGACGAGATCATCGCTCACGCCGCCGGCGATAGCAGCGAGCGTGCCCATAGAGCACGGAACGACAATCATAGAGTCCACTGCATAACTGCCGGAAGCAATGGCCGCGCCAATGTCCTTGTTCGGGATCACTTCGATTTTTGCGGCCGGACGGGAGAGTAGCCGGTGGGGGAGCTGCTTTAAGTCGCCTGAAGTGATTCCAAGCTCTTCGGCGAACAAACGCTGCCCCGCTTCGGTGACGACGAGGTGGATACGCGCAACGCGCGAGTCCGCTTCAAGTAACGACAAGGTTTTCTGTGCGAGAACCGCGCCGCTTGCCCCGGTCACACCTACGGTGACAACTTGTTTTTGCGTGTCGGGCATGTTTCCGTGTGGATAGAATCAGTCTCGCAGCCGTGCTGTAGCAAGTCAAGCAGGGCCAGCATGCCTGCGCAATGATAGAATTTGTCCCGGTCAAAAGATATGAATCAGCAGGAATTGCTGAAAATTCTGGAATTGGTAAAGCTTGGCGCCTTCTCGCCCGAGAAGGCCGCCGAGCGTTTGAAGCATCTGCCCTTCGAGGATCTCGGTTTTGCCAAGGTGGATCACCACCGTTCGCTCCGCCAAGGTTTTGCCGAGGTCATCTTTGGCAAAGGCAAAACTCCAAAGCAAGTCGCGGAGATTGTCCGCGCCATGCTGGGAAAAAAGGATGCGCATCACAATATTCTGGTTACGCGGGCAAACACGAGCATCTTTGCGGCTGTCAAGCGCGTCAACGGGAAACTAGCACGCAACGCAAAGTTTCACGAGAATTCCAGCGTCATCACTATCGAGAGGAATCGAGAAATCACCGGCAAGGGAAACATCCTGGTGATCTCCGCGGGCACCAGCGACATTCCCGTCGCGGAAGAAGCTTTGCTCACGGCGCAGATGATGGGCAACCGCGCCGAACATCTCTACGATGTGGGAGTTGCCGGCATCCACCGCCTGCTCGAGCATCGGGGTAGGCTGATCCAGGCGCGCGTGATCATCTGCGTGGCGGGAATGGAGGGTGCTCTGCCGAGTGTTGTGGGCGGCTTGGTGGCAGTCCCCGTGATTGCCGTGCCGACGAGCACGGGCTATGGCGCGAGTCTTGGTGGTGTGGCCGCATTGCTCGGCATGCTCAATTCCTGCGCATCGAATGTGACGGTCGTCAACATCGACAACGGTTTTGGCGCCGCCTGCGTGGCCTCTTGCATCAACCGGCTGTAACAACAAGCTAAAAACAATCCGAGCCACTCCGTTCCCCACGAGGCTCGGCTTAAGGCGCGGACTGCGCGCCTTGAAGTTGTAGTTGTGAAGGGCAAGTCGACAATGATTCAGCAGCTCGCCGACCTGCTCATCAGCACGAAGGGCGTCCAGCACGGGCGGCTGGTGATGAGTTCTCCCGTCATCGGTCATTCGTTCGCAAAACATAACCACAAGTAAAAGGTGATTCGATGAGTTTATCTCCAAAAGAAAGGCGAGTGCCGGGCATCGCGTGACACGAATGTCATAATCGTGGCACTATTTTTGACATTCGGGCAAATCACAGATAGGGAGGGGCTGCGCAATGACTTCACGCATGCAGGCGAAGTCCAACACCACGCGAGCGCCAGACTGAGTAAATGTATTACATCCGCCTTAATTCTGGTTTGTTCGGCAATCTTACTGTGGGCCGCGGCGAACGGCAGCCTTTCAGGAACGCTCCGGCATCCGAGCGGCGGTGTCGTTTCTGGAGCAGCGGCTAGACTTCCGTTTTGCGCGGTGACGATTCAAAAAAAGCCGGGTACTTTATACGGCTTCTCGAAGGGGACATTGCTTTGCCAGCAAGTCTGAAGACTCTGTTCAACGATGGTGGCGATAATCTTCGCGGCCGTATTATCGCCATCTATGGGCTCTTACTGGCCTTCAACCTCGCGGCCTGGCTCTGGGCGGTCATTTCCTTTCATCGCTACCCGGTACTCCTGGGTACCGCGCTCCTCGCTTATAGTTTTGGGCTGCGGCATGCCGTCGATGCGGATCATATCGCGGCAATCGACAATGTGACACGCAAGCTGATGCAGGATGGTAAGCGTCCGGTGGCGGTCGGCTTCATGTTCTCGCTCGGACACTCGACAGTCGTCGTGTTCGGCGCCGCCGCAATAGCCGGAGCAGCATTGGCGCTGCAACATCGCCTGGATGCTCTCCGGAACATCGGAGGCGTGATCGGCACGCTCGTCTCCGCGTTCTTTCTATTTGCGATCGCTATAGTTAACCTAATCGTGCTGCGATCCATTTATCGGGCATTCGTACGGGTCCGTTGCGGCGAGCCTTATGTCGAAGAGGATTTCGACCTGCTCCTTGGCAACCGCGGGTTTCTTTCCCGGCTATTTCGCCCCATGTTCAAAATGATTAGCCGCAGTTGGCACATGTATCCGCTGGGTGTCTTGTTTGGCCTGGGATTTGACACTGCAACCGAGATTGGTCTGCTCGGCATCTCTGCCGCTGAAGCATCCAAGGGCTTGTCGTTTTGGGCCATTCTCGTGTTCCCGATACTTTTCGCGGCCGGGATGTCGCTCATCGACACAACGGACAACATTTTGATGTTGGGTGCGTACGGGTGGGCATTCGTAAAGCCCATTCGTAAGCTCTATTACAACATGACGATCACGTGCGTCTCTGTAATCGTCGCGCTCGTCGTCGGCGGCATTGAAGCTCTCGGGCTGCTGGCCGGACACTTCCATTTCCAAGGATGGTTCTGGGACCAATTGGCCGAGCTCAACGACAACTTCGGCACACTCGGCTATTTTATTGTGGGACTTTTCGCGTTCAGCTGGGTTGTCTCGATTGTTTTCTACAAGTGGCGCCGATTCGACGAGCTGGAACTTCGCTCCTGACAGGGTTCCGTTCTGGATCGGCAATAGACATGCGAGACTGTCTCCAACTTCATGAAGAATCATTACCGTCATTTCAACGCGGCAGAGATAGTCGATACCGCGAAGGCGTGTGTGAAGCAACTGCCTCCGGCGGAAAATGTTCGTAACGCCCGCCGACGCGATGAGCAAATCGGAACTTGGTCTGTCCCTTCTACGCGACCAACAATATCAGCCGCGGCTCCTGAGTCCGAAATGATTCTTGCGCTTCTATGACGGCGATTCTCGGCCTGGCATGGGATGCCAACAAAGCCCCCTAGTTCCGAAACTTATGGACCGCCGATTTCACGTCGAAGCCTGGGCATTCGGCCCGTCGCGGAAAGGCTCTACCAAGCTCTCTAATTGTTTGAGGAGACAAAATTTTGGCTCCCCGGGCTAGATTCGAACTAGCAACCCTTCGGTTAACAGCTTTTTTGTTATACGTTTCAAACCGGCCTTAAACGCCCCTTTCCGAGCACACTTCCACGAAGAATCAATGACTTACGGCGTCTACATTGTCGGGTGGAGTCCGTCTATTGGGACAAACTTGGGACAGAATGGGACAAGATGGGACGGATTTCAACGCAACCAATAGCCGATTACCAGACCTGCTATTCCGAATGCCCACTTCGTTGTGGCATCTGGATAGGTGTTTCGGAGAATGACAAAGAGTGCTGCGCCAAGAAGCACGCCAGAGACGGCGATTCGAATGATGAGCGTCAAACGCTCGTTAGGCGTGAATTGGGGATCACTTTCCGCCATGTATCAAGGGTTGCGGTGCCAGTCCTTTACAATCGCAACTGCCTCCTTGATATGCTTGCCGAAGATTGGTGCCGGGGCATGTACCGTGCCCGACAGATTTGGCATTGAGAGCTTCATCACTTCGCCATCGGGTTGGTCATTTCCGGTTGTAAACGAACCTGTGAAGTTTACGGGACGTAGATAAGAAACTTCCAATACGTTCCTCTTCGTGTGCATCGTCATTTCCGTACCGTCACTGTCAATCGAGCCTATTACGAACGTAGGTTCCATATGCCGTCTCCTTCCTCCCCTTAATTGTCCTCGTTCGGCGTCAAGCTCCGGTCGAAATAGAACTTGCGCGTCACCCACTTAAACCCCTCGTGCTTGCTAATCGCCGCTATCTCGATTGGTCCTCCCACCGAGTTGGCACCCGGCGAGAACTTCGAGTACTTAACTGCTACATCGGCCAGAAACTCCGCGAGATCAATTGCATCCTTCAAAGGCATGGCTGAGATCGCCAGTTGAGAACCAAGAGCTTGTTTAATCACTTCCATAGCGGCTGTAACCTGTTCCACTGGCACGCCAAGATTCTGCTGCAACACTGCTGGTAATGCTGCGCCATATCCCAAGATAAGCCTATGCAGCGACTCTCCCATTCCTGCCCAAAAGATACCTGAGTCTTCGCTCCTGCGTAACTGGTTCGGTGGACCGCAATTACCTTGGTCTATCACAACACTGTATTCATCGGCGTGTGGCCCATTTTGATTAGCAGCCCTTCCGTAACCCGCCACGATGAATCCAAGCGGCGGCTTCTGTGCAGGAGGGAGATTGGCAAACGCACCGACGTAGTTCTCCTCGTAGATAAACCTCCGCAACCTGATAGCCACTTCCTCAACGGTGTACTGTTCCGTATTGAGCTTATACGAGTTCAGCCCTTCCGGGTCGTCTTTCAGGCGCTTGCGAAAGTCCTTTACCAATGACGAAATCGAAGCGTTCCCAATTCCGCCCGCGCCCCACGTCACTGCTCCAATTGGATAACCCTTTAAGAGGTTGAAGGCTTTGTTGGCGTTGTCATAGACATTGATGACAGAAAGCCCTTGCGGAGTTGCGCCCATGACCGTCGAGGCGCTATCCGCCGCCAGCACTACCCCATCATTTATCTTGACCGAAAGCGCGATGGTCACAGCGATTTGTCCAGATGCATGGTGTTGTTATTATAACTGTACTTCATACGGAAGGCGGCGAAAGCATACAACAGGTCTGGAGGGATACTCCAATGAATTGTCAAAGAACGCAGGCGTGTGTTCGCTGGGTCTTGTCCACCCCCTGATTATAGCATTAGTGCTGGCCAAGCCCGAAACGTTGCATCGTAAACGTTCCTCTCATCTTAAATGTATGCTGGAGCGCATCGTCGATTTAAGGATGCGGACGCTCACCGCATGACGGCTGTGGGGCAAGTTGGGACAAGATGCTGCTGACACAATAGAGGGACGGTGTTTGACCCAACGTCATCCCTCTTAGTTTTCTAATGGGACGACGGCCTCTTAAAATGGCTCCTGGGTTAGATTCGAACTAGCAACCCTTCAGTTAGTTCTAATGGGACAACGGAAAATAGGACCTTCAAAAACCTCAATGTTTTGGCTCCCCGGGCTAGATTCGAACTAGCAACCCTTCGGTTAACAGCCGAATGCTCTACCATTGAGCTACCGGGGAACGGTGCGAGTAGGCTTCCAATTTACAACAACTTGGCAACTCGTGCCACTCCCTAGCATCGTTATGAGTTTTTTTGCCGCATTTTGCAGCTATGGCTGATTCACACCACCTACTGGAGGCGCAGGCCGCCCCCTCAACTCAATGCCCAGGTCGAATCGGATCTAAGGTTGGAGGAATCGAGAGGGCACGCGATCATCTCGGTCAAAGTGCAATTCGTCGAAGGAGGCCGCCACACCGTACCACCCGGGCATCGCCGCCGGTTCGGTCCGGCTCACTTGCGCCTTCGTAGCGATAACCACGCTGCCGTACCCCATGGGCCGGCTGACCAGCACGATTTCTAGCTCAATCCGCGCACCCACGGCAATTTCCTTAGGGCAAAGGAAAAACACGCCTGACGAGCTGATGTCTCGAGTGACGAGCGTTACCGGAAAACTTTCGGCAACGGAATCCACGCTGCGCAGCCGTAGCGGCAGTTTCAGCGACGCGCGCGGATACTCGCGCTGTTCGTGACTTACGCCCACGGCGTGCGTTGGGACTCGCACAAACTGTCGTGGCCGCCCCGGCGCAAGTAGTGGCGTCACCCGCAGAGCCGGCACCCGTGCGGGATCGCTGGCCGGCCCGGGTAATGGAATCGGCGCCGCCAGCTTGGCGCTACTCGTTTCTTTTTCCCCCGACTGAATGGGTCTTGCGCGGTTTGTCGCGCCCATCTCACCCTCAGAGATGCCACTTCGTTGCTGCCAAAACTGGCCCAACTGCTCTTGCTATCAAACTTGCCCCGGATCCCCGATCTTGCTGAGTGGATGCATAAAATGCCATTTATGGCATTGCACGTCAACCTGTGGGAAACTCCCGAAGTGTCCTAAACTGAAACACTTGGTTATAGTACCGCGACTCTTCGAACGCTCCCTCAATGTGCTGTGAAAATCTTCGTCCAAAATGGTGCTCGACACTTTGCCCTTCTCACTCTAATTTTAGTTCTTTAGGCTCGGCAGAATGCCCATACCTTTGGTCGGTCGATCTGAAAATACGACGGTGCCTGCCTCTATGCCGCAGGATCCAGATAAACGCGATGCTATGCTCATCGTCGTTGCTTTTGCAGCCATCTATCTGATTTGGGGATCGACCTATCTTGCCATCGCCATCGGAATTCAGTCTTTTCCGCCACTCCTGCTTGCTGCTTCGCGCCATCTCACCGCAGGCCTCATTCTTTTTCCGTTGTTGCGTTGGAAAACGGGAATTCGGCCGACGCGCGCCCAGTGGCGCACCGCTGGCATCACGGGGCTTTTGCTGATTCTTCTGGGGAATGGGGGCGTTTGCTTGTCCGAGCGCACCGTGCCGACCGGCGTGGCGGCTTTGATCGTGGCTCTCGTCTCCTTTTGGATGGTATTGCTCGAATGGCTTCGCCCGGGTGGATTGCGGCCGGTCCCCAGAGTTGTGGCCAGCCTGGTGTTAGGGTTCGGCGGCTTGGCCGTGCTGGTAGGCCCCGCGCATCTAGGAGGGTCGGAGCGCGTCGATCTTGCTGGGGCTGGAATTCTGGTCGTCTCCTCTTTCGCATGGGCCTGCGGCTCCATCTACTCGAAGCACAAGGATCTTCCAAGTTCGCCGATGTTAAGCGTCGCCATGCAAAGCCTCGTCGGCGGGACTGCCCTTTGGATTGTCGGCCTCCTTTCCGGCGAGGGACATGATCTGCATTTCATGGCCATTTCAGCGCGTTCCTGGATGGCACTTGTGTATCTCATCGTTTTTGGTTCGGGCATCGGCTTCACGGCGTACGTCTATCTATTGAAAAACACTTCCGCGGCGCGGGTGGGAACCTACCCGTTCGTCAATCCCGTGGTAGCGCTCATTCTTGGCTGGCTTTGGGCCGGTGAAAAGATCACCATGCGAACAGGCTTGGCGGCCGCGGTCATTCTCACCGCCGTACTGTTGGTGATCACTGCTCCGCACAAGAATGCCGTCGAAGCTGCCGAGGCCCTGCCCAACCCGGGCGAAGCCTGAGTCATCCGCTCAATCGCCTGTATCAGGTCTTTTACGCCCTCGCGCTGAAATCTACTTTGCCGCACATTTCCGGATAGATTTCATCGGTACCGTGCGCTAATTTCGTAACGTGCAGACGATGAACAATTCGCATAGAGACGCGTCAGGGCGAATCTCGCATCGCAAAGCGGCGCAATTTTGGCGCGCTACTTTGGAACGCGATGCCCGCGCCGATGGTAAATTCGTGCTGGCTGTCCGCTCGACGCGCGTTTATTGCCGGCCGTCGTGCCCGGCACGCCGCCCTTTGCGCCGCAACGTTCTTTTTTTTCGCACGCGCGAAGAGGCGGAAAAACAAGGCTTTCGTCCCTGCCTTCGCTGCCGCCCGGACGAGATAGCCGCCTCTGCGGCACTCGTCAGGCGCGCCGCGAAGATTCTCGGACAATCCCGTGAAGAAAGCCTGCGGCTTTCCGCACTCGCAAAAGAGTTGGGGTCAAACGCCGCCACTCTTCGTCGTGCCTTCCGTCAAGTCACGGGGCTTGTGCCTCGCGAGCTGGCTGAAGCTTTGCGCGTCAAGCGTTTCAAGAGTTTGCTCCGCGCGGGGAAAAACATTACCGACGCGCTTTACGAGACCGGCTACGGCTCGTCCAGCCGTGTCTATGAACGCAGCAACGCACAACTGGGCATGACGCCCGCAACCTATCAAAAGGGAGGAAAAGGAATGAAAATCGAATACACGATCGCGCAGTCACCGCTAGGGAAAGTTCTTGTCGCTGCCACGGAGCGAGGTGTCTCCGCAGTATATTTGGGAGACGCCGAGAAAAAGCTAATCGCCGAATTGCGAGAGGAATATCCGCACGCGGAAATCTCCTCGGCGGCCGACGGCGTCCAGCGTTGGGTCCGCGAAATTGTCCAGCGGATCGAGGGCAAGCCCGCTCAAGTAGATCTTCCGCTCGATTTGCAAGCCACGGCCTTTCAGCGGCGCGTGTGGCAGGAACTGCAGCGCATTCCGCGAGGAAAAACTCGCACGTACTCGCAAGTGGCCCGCGCGCTCGGACGTCCAAAGGCTATTCGCGCCGTCGCCCGCGCTTGTGCCACTAACCCAGTGTCAATTGTAGTGCCCTGTCACCGCGTAATCCGCGAGGATGGCAGTCTAGCTGGCTATCGCTGGGGGCTCACCCGAAAACAGCAGCTACTGACGACGGAGCGTGCCGCAACGGAATGATTCAAGCTCAGCCTGTAAACCTTTAGAAACGATTCAAACCCTTGAAAATAATGCAATTAGAGAATTTTCCGCTCGCTGACGGTGCGGGTTTCAGGCCATCCACCGACTTATCCAACAAGAAGGCGAGTTCAACGGTGGTGATGCGCTCCGTATTTAACCCATTGGTTAAATACGGAGGTGCCCTAAGGCCGGGCGCGAAGCGTCCACAGCGGCTCTAAGCTCCATGCTTTTAGGGGATTCCAGCGGTTCCGAGTTGCAAGTCAGGAGTTAGCTGGCGCACCTAGCACCTAGTCGCACCTAAACGTGGGGCTTTTCGCGGGTCGCGTCTTTCGGCCAATCTTGCTTGAACTTGGAATCGCTGATCTTGAGATTTTCCACAAGATTCGAGTAGTGGAACAAAATATAGTCGTCCGAACCGGTCTCATAGAACTTCTGTTGAAGAGGCAGCCAGGAAGCCTCGTCGATCCACATCTGAATGCGCGAAATCTGACTGCGAATGTGATCAGATTTTGGAGTGAATTCGACCACAACAGTTTTCCTGTGATCGAAGTCTTCCTCGCCGGTGACAGTCACTAGGTAGCTTTTCTTGATGTCTTCGCTCTTGGAGCCAAAGCCCAGGCGTATGTACTGGTCAACCATCGAGCGATTCTTGCCGAGATCGTATTCTTCCACGCGATTGAGCTTAGGATTGTAAATGAAGAGAGAATCGCCGGTGCGCAAAATCGTTCGAGGCTCGGGTTTTGTTATTTCAATGCGCATCTTCTGGTCGTGCCGAACCCAAATCTGTCCCGTTTCCTTCGACGTGTCCTTCACAACGGCCGTATATTTGAGGTTTTCAATATCCGCAGTGAGGCTGCGAAATTCCTTCGCGGCCCTGTCCATCATTTCCAGAACCTGGGCGGCCGTTTTTTGAGTGCCGGCCTGTGCGAAGCTCGCCCCCGGCGCGATGAAGGCTAAGACCAGCCCAATAATCAATGGAACGAAATGCCTTCTAATCAATGGATGCCCCTGTAAATGCTCGATCCTGCGGCTGGCTATGCTCACTCAAATCCTAGCATATACAGAGAGATGCGCGAGCTTTGAGCTAAGTTACGCAAGAGAGCATGCAAGCTCTGGCGCGGTTCGATTCTAGGGGTGGATGTCGACGTGATAGGCGATCACTGTACCCTCGTCGTCGCGGATAGCTTCGATATTCGAGATCGTAAAGCGTTTGTCGCCTAACTCAGGGAGCGCCTTCTGCAGAGCATTGTGCAGCTCATTTTCAAGCGCCGGCGTTTGCACGGGAGGAGCGAGGATTCGAGCATCGACCCGGTAGGCCTTGTTCGCGCCTTCGTCCTTCAGCAACAGGACTTGGCCGGGAGCATTGGCGGGGAGGCCCATCTGCGGTTGGTCGTGGAACCAGCTTCGCGGCGTCGCCAATACAAAGAGTAAAATTAGGATGACCGCGGCGTCATATTGCCAAGTGCCGCGCTCGTGGGCCCAAAAGAAGGTCCTCGAGAGAATTTGTCCGAGGCTGGCCATCTCAGTCTGCCGGTACTCCATCGACAATCACGCCATCTCGCATGTGCACGACGCGGTCAAAATACGTTGTGGCTTCGGGGTTGTGAGTGATCATGACGATCGTTTGGCCGAGGTCTTTGTTCAGCTGGCGAAGCATTTGGAGCACGGCCTCGGAGTTTTTTGAATCCAGATTGCCGGTGGGCTCGTCGGCCAACAGAATTTTTGGTTCGTTGATAATTGCCCGCGCGATGGCCACGCGCTGCTGTTCTCCGCCAGAAAGTTCCGAGGGTTTGTGTTGGAGACGCCCAGCCAGACCCAGAAGGCTCGTGACGACCTCGAAGCGGTGCGGGTCAAAGCCGTCGCCGTGGATGAACTGGGCGATGGCGATGTTGCCCTTGGCGGTCAGAGTAGGCAGCAAGTTAAAACGCTGGAAGACAAAACCAATTTTATGGCGGCGCAGCTTCGTACGCTCGGCGTCGCTCATCGCCGTTAAGTCGTTGCCATCCACCAGGACACGGCCTTTGGAGGCCTTCGCCAGCCCGCCGATCACATAGAGCAGAGAAGATTTACCGCAACCCGAGGGACCCATGACGGCCACGGATTCTCCCGGCGCCACATCGAAATTCACGCCACGAAGCGCGGGGACTTCCACCTTCCCGGCGTGGTAGAGCTTCCACAAATTTTCTGTTTTAAGTATCGGCTCCAAGCTCTTTTTTCCTGCGACAATTAGCCCTTCGGCGGGTGTCGGTATTGTAGCTGCGATTCCCATCTGTGCCTAGCTGCAGCGTCCGCTTGCGGGCGTTTTTCCCTTTCTGAATTCGTTGGTGGTCTGCGCTTCCGAAGTCACTCTTGCGTCTCCGATTATCAATCGTAAGAGAGCGCCTCCACTGCATCCTTTCGACTGGCCAGCCATGCTGGATAGCAGGCACCGAGAACCGCCCCTGCCAAGGAGATCGCCCCGGCACGAAGAATCCAATCGGTTGTTATGTCTATAGGTAGTGTGGGGAATCCGAGGTGAAACACCGCGCGTCCTAAATAGCTTAGTCCGATTCCTGCCATTATGCCCAGCAGACAGAGCCCTGCGGACTCGGTCAGAAGCGCGCGGACGATGAATGTTCGACCCGCCCCTAGTGACTTCAGAACTCCGATGTCGCGAGTCCGCTCGAGCACAGTTGTATACATCGTCAAGAAAATCATTAGTAAGCCGATGGCGACCGCCAAGCCAATCATGGCGTTGATAAACGTCTGCAAGCCGGGAATGTTAGTCGAAGTCATCAACGACAACAAGGAGCTGACTGGCCGGACCGTGTAACCCGGTAAAAGGTGGCGAATCTCGTCCATGGCGTCTTCTGTATGTTCTGGCCGCGTGCATTTCAGCCAAAAAATGGATGCTTTATCGGGCGCACCGACCAAATCTTGGAGCGTGGCCAGCGGTACGAACAAGCGGCCGCCTTTTCCGTGCTCAATGATGCCGGCGACAAGCCAATCGTGGTTCAGCAGCTTATAGGTATCACCGACCTTGATGTGTTTCGCCGCGGCCGCCAGATCGTCAACCAGGAGATCGTCGGGGCCCTCCATGTCGTGTCCTTGGAGAAATACAAATCCTCCCGAAACCGCGCGGAAGCTTTCCGGATCAATCCCGTAAACCACGTCCACGCCACCCTGTGAGTTGAATTGCAAGAGAGTGGGCGCGACAGCTTGCACATATTTCAATTCCGCCAGCTTTTCGCCAATCTTAATAGGCATGGGAGCGCCGGTTATCCCTATCAGGAAGGAAGCCGCGGGGGGCTGGACCATGATGTCCGCTCCGATGCCCTCAATCCGTTTGGCCGTCTCCGCCAACATTCCCGATGTCAGCCCCACGATCAGGATGATAAGTGCGACTTCCACCGCGACGGCAACAATTCCAATGAACGTGCGCAATGGACGGTGCAGCAAGTTCCGGACAATTAGCTCCCCCATCATGGCTGTTTCTCCGGCGTATCCTCGCCTACATGAACAAGTTCGGAACCGGCGGGCTGCTGGAGGGTGAAACGTTCGGCCGGAATGTCTCCGTTCAGCATCAACTTTGTGACTTGCAATTCCAGGCGGTAGTCGTCATGTGGCCTATCGATTTGGATAATGCGCGGGAACGCCGTGACCCTGGAAGGTGTTGTTCCTCCCGGCTGTTCCGCGGAGGTGACAGGCTCCCAATCGGAGTAGCGCACATCGGAGAGCAAAGTGCCGTTAGGTCCAAAGCCTTCCAAGCGCGCTACCTGCAGGTCGGCGCGGTCAAACCAGATTTTGCGCAAGATTTCCATTTGATAGCCGCCCCGCAAAACGGTCAGGACATAGTACCGCGCTTGCTCGCCGTCGAATTCTTCTAACAGTACGGCCTCTTGTTTGCGAATCTCGCTCCAGAGGAGTGCGCTGAGAAGATGTTGCGGCCTGAGGTTTTCGATGGGCTTGCTGCTGGAGCGTTCCAGCGCGACCCGCCCAACGAGGAATTTGTTTTTCGAGGGGATCCAGACGCGGAATGTTTCCGCGTCGCTGGTCATATCAAAGACCGTTTTGCCGATGACGGGCGCTTGGCCGATCACGCGCATGTAGGCCGGCCTCTGCGCCAAAAGGAAGGCTTTCACATCGTGGTATTCCTCGATCACGCCGCTGTATTTTGAGCCGGCCGTCGGCTTTAGCTGCACGGTGGCGTCCAGGCTTTTTACGCCGTTGGCGATTGCGTTGTACTTGTCGACCAGCTCCTCGCGCGTGGCAACCTGCGCAACGACGATCTGCGTGGCTGGCACCGTCTGTTTATGGCTGACCGCGCCGCCGCAACTGCAGCAAATCGCCGCCACTGTCGCCCATACCGTGCATGCCAACGCACGCTGCATCAGTCGTTTCCAGCCCTTTCACACAAATCAAGCAACTTAGCAACCACGCCGCAGGGCGTCAATCAAATGCCGATGAATTGGTGGCACCCATGGCCTACTCACACTATCCATTATGAACGAGTCTGAGGAAAGACTGCGAATCGACAGGCAGTCCATGTCTATTGTGGGCGAGCGATGTAGATGTCGAAGGGTTGGACGGCGGGGCGGACGCGGCGGATGACTTCGCTGGCCCAGAGCGTGGAGCTGAGGAGCGTGACCCAGCCGTCTTCCGGTTCGCAAATGGCGCAGAAGAAATAGCGTTCGTAGGCGGGTTGATAGGCATCGATGCCTCGCTTGGATAGATCGCCTTCGAGTGCGGCATCGGGAGTTTCTGCCGCGGTTCCGGCGCGGATTCCGAAGGTTTCGCCTCCGAAGCGTTCGAATAGTTGGAACAATTGGGCCTGGTGTGGCTGCGGCAGAATCACGCAGCGCCCGGCGGCCTCACGAAACTCAATCTTTCGCGCTTTGCAGAACTCTTGAACGCGGTCGCGGTGGCTGAAAAAATCCACCGTGTAGAATTCATCTGCCGCCAGGGCAGGGAAGAGCGCGGACCAAATCTCGGCTGCTTGCTTGCCGCGGACGGGCTCGCGATTTTCCGTTTCGACCAGTTCGAGACCGACCGCTTTCACGCCCGGGCCGAGGTCCAGCGTTTCCACGTCCAGAGAAAAAGGAGGCAAATCCAGCGCGCCCGGTGGCACGCCCGGGGGAACGCTCATTCGAGGGACTCCGCTTCCGGAAATCTGCTGCGAAAATCGGGCGATTGCTTCCGCACGTCCAGCCAGTCGAAGAAGGCATCTGGAGTTTCAAGCCAGATGCGAAACCAATTGGCGATCTCTTCTTTTTCAGCGCGCTTATGGGGCTCGACTTTGTGATTGTGCGAAATCATTTCCGCGCGGCGCTTGCCGAGCCGCGCAATCCCTAGAACACGCTCGACCGCCGCTTGTTCGCCGTGCGCCTGGAATTTGCGCATCAGCTCGTCAAGCCGCATGATGCTGACTTCCGCGTCCTCGATCGTTTTGAAGTGCAGCAAGTCTTCAAATTCTTCTTCGTACTGTTCTTCCGCCTCTTCTTGCAGAGTCAGCAGCACTTTCCAACCGGCCACTCTCAGAACGTCCGCGATGTATTCCGAGCTGGTCTTTCCGGCCTCGCCGTGCTCTGCCTGGAGCCGTCGGCGCAACTGATCGATTTCCGCGAGGGTCCACTTGGAAGCGCCAATTTCTCGCGCGGTCTCGAGGATCAGGTCTTTCTTTGATTTTTGCGAATCGGTCATCAAGCTCTGCTTCTGCGCGACTTCGCGCGCGTTTTCGCGTGCGCCCTCTTTTTCGATTGCGCGTGTTTCTGCGGCGGGGGAGGCGGAGGATCGGCCGGGAGACCCGCCAGCAGACGGCGGTACTTTGTCACATTTTTGTTGTGTTCGGCCAGTGTCGAGCCAAAAAAATGTCCGCCCTCGGTGTTGGCGACAAAATAGAGATAGTCGGTTTTTGCGGGATCGAGCGCGGCGCGAAGGGATGCTTCGCCCGGATTGCCGATGGGGCCGGGAGGCAAACCCGTGTGTTCATAGGTGTTGTAGGGCGAGTGGATGTGCAGGTCGGCTCCGGTCAGCGCGCCGTTGTACTGGGCCTCTTGTTGCAAAGCGTAGATGACGGTCGGATCGCATTGCAACATCATGTCTTTGCGCAAGCGATTTTCGAAGACTCCGGCGACGAGGGGGCGCTCGTCTTTCTTGGGCGTCTCGCGCTCGACGAGCGAGGCCATGGTCACGATCGAGCCAATCGGGTAGCCTGAGGCCAGCCGCGTTTTATCGCCATCGGCCATTGGAGGCGCGATGCGCGCCCACTCTGACTTGAACTTCCTCACCATTAGAGCGGTCAGTTCGTTAGGCATGGGATGACGCGGCAATTGATATGTGGCCGGAAAGAGAAAGCCCTCAAGCGTCAGCGCCTGCGGAAAGATATCGCGGACGAGCGTGGGATCGCCGGCGGCTTTCACGAATTCATCGGCGGACATGAAATGACCGGCTTCGAGGTCGTGCGCGATGTCATAGAGAGTTTCGCCTTCGCGGACGGTGAAGGGAACTTCATAAACTTCGCCCTTGGCGAGCTTCCAGAAAACGTCGCGGCCTGTTGCGGGCTTGTTGAAGAAATATTCGCCGGCTTCGAGCGTGCGCTTGGGATGACGCCGGGCGTAAATTTCAAACGCAAACGCGTTGCGCACCACGCCATTTTGTTCGAGCAAGCGCGCCACGCCGCGCCGCGAAGCGCCGTGCGGCACGGTCACAAACACGCCTTCCGAGCCGAATCCCTGGTACGGGTGCGTGAGGGTGTACCACATCCAAGCCCCCGCTCCGCCTGCGGCGAACAGCACCAGCACGATGAGTATGAGAACTTTCTTCAAATCAGCCTCGCGATCAGTTTCGCGAATTCCTCGCGCTCCCTTTTCACTTCGCCTCTTGCTCGGCGTGTTTTCTGTCCAGATATTCCTTCAAGATCAGCGCTGCGGCCATGGCGTCGACGCCTGGTTTTGTGCTTTCCTTCTTACGTTTCTTGCTCGAAGCGGCGTACATGGTTCTGCCTTGATGTTCTTCGAGCAAACGCTCTGCTTCCCAGCTCGTCAGCCGCTCGTCGACCATCTCCACGGGCAAACCAAGCTGCTTGCGCACGCGCTCCCCAAATCGCGCTGCTTCTTCAGCCATCTCGCCGCGCGTCCCATCAAGACGCAGCGGCAGTCCCACAACAATCTGGTTCACGCCATGCTCGCGCACCAGTTCGCGCAATCGCCGCATATCTTCATTGCGATTGATACGATCGAGGGTCGCCAGCGGTTGCGCCAGCGCGGCTTCCGCACCAGCGATCGCCAGCCCGATTCGCGCGCGCCCATAATCCAGCGCCAAAATGCGCGCCGGCTTCGATTCGTTCACGTTGAGAGAGATGCCCCGCACACTTACAGTATACCGGGAAGCAATTCGCAAGACCTGCGGTGCTGCCTAAGAATGGACTATCTCCTAGAGCACCGCGCGTCTCTAGTTTTGGGTCATAAAACAGCGTTAGGGTGTTCTTCCGCGGGCGCCGGATTGCCAGGCGTCCCAGTAACCGAGCGATTGCATTTGCTGGTCGAGGCCGGTTTCTTTGAGGAGGAGCTCGAGTTCGTCGCGCGTCAGGCGCTTACCGAGCGGCTCGGTGCGGTCCGCAATACCCCAGGCCGTTAGCGCGGCGATGGCGGTGTTCAGCTTCAGCTCGCGAAGATCGACTTTGTCGAATGTGTCGGATGCCGCGTCATAGTTCGGCAGATAGTTGGCCTCCTCCTGATTAGCCACCAGCGTGGGCACGCCTTCCAGCAGGAAATCAAAATTGTCGGTTCCGAACGAGGCATCGTAGGTGTCGCGGTTCGCGCCCCAGGATTCGAGCGGCTTCAGCACTTGCTGGATACCCGGTTCAATGTCGCGCCGCCCGCCCAGCGAATAGCCGGTGACGCGGCCGGTGCCGGCGTCAAAAGCGATCATCGCGCGAATCTTGTCCACCTCGGCGCGGTGTGCCTGCACGTATGCAAAAGAGCCGATCTTGCCTTGTTCTTCGCCGCTGAAGAGCACAAAGCGAATCGTCCGCCGCGGCAGCAATCCGGTAGCCTTGATAGCCCGCGCCGCCTCGATGACTAACGCTGCGTTGCAGCCGTCGTCCAGAGCGCCGGTGCCCAAGTCCCATGAGTCCAGATGCGCCGCGACAATCACGGCTTCATCGGGTTTTTCGTAGCCGCGAATTTCGCCCACGACATTTTCTTGTTCGACGGGGCCGCCAATTTTGTTGGGCATGATGAGTCGGACGCGCACTTTCCCTGGATTTGCGGCCATCGTCCGCGCCAGCCGCATGGCGTCTTCGCGGGCGACGATTGCCTGCGGGATTTTGTCGATGGCGCCGGTCAACGAATTAGTATGGCGGTAAAGCAGCAGCCGTTCGCGCGCGCCCATCCAAAGAATCGAGGATGCGCCGCCTCGCAACGCTCTCTGGATGATTTCCGGCGGCCGCAGATATTCGTTGAAGAGATCGGCCCACGTCGACCCGATGTCGCTGTGCACCAGGAGAATCGCCCCTTTGATCGACGAGCCAGCGCGTGCAAAATCGTCCTCCGTCCCGTAGCCGACGTCGAGAAGATTAGCCTCAATGCCTGCCGCCGGTGTCGCGGGTGACCAGCCCTCAGACACGAGGCGCACAGGAAAATTCACTGGGCCCAGCAATTCGAGCCGCGTCTTCCCCTCGCTCCAGGTAACTGGGAGCGTGTATTTCTCCGTGTGAACTTCAATGGCTTCGGCGCGAAATGCGGCGACCGCCCATCCGACGGCTTTTGCCATTTCCGGCGAGCCAGTGACACGGCCGCCGATGTCATCCGTCAATCGCCGCAGATTCTCTTCCAGGGGCGAAGGGCCTAGCACCTGCGGCAGAATTTTTGCAGCGGCCTGCGCGCAGCTCGAAGCATCCGTCGGGGAACAAGCAGCGGAGTTCTGGCCGGATTGCGGGGAGCTGAGAGAATCCGTCACGGGAGGCAGTTGCGCCGACGCAGAGATCGAAACAAAGAAGTACAGAAGCGATGAGGCGAAGAAAGTCTTCGAGTAGCGCATCGACTTACGTCCTGCAGCGTGATTCCATTGGGTCACCCTTTTCCAGCAGCAAACCCGTGCATCCTGGCGGTGAGTAGTATAAGCTCGCGGCGTTTCCGCGGGAAATCCGGTGGAATAAATAATCGGCAGAGAGAATCTGTGATGACAAATGCGGTAAGGAAGAAATCCGTTGTCGTTCTTGCGCTAGCTCTGGGCTTCGCCGCCACTGCACTGCCGCAGTCAGCGAGACGGAAAGCCCCGGCGAACCTCAAGGTCCGTGCCAGGGCAGTCCTCGCGCAAATTCACGGAACACTCGAGGTGCCCGGGCTTCAGCAAAGTGTACGGGTGCAGCGCGACCGTTGGGGCGTCGCCCACATTTACGCGCAGAACGAGCACGATCTTTTCTTCGCGCAGGGGTTTGTCGTCGCGCAAGACCGGCTCTTCCAAATGGAGCTGTGGAAACGCTCCGGCGAGGGCCGGCTCGCGGAAATTCTCGGGCCCTCTTTCGTAAAGCGCGACACCAACGCGCGCCTGTTGCAATATCGCGGAGACATGGACGCCGAATACAAAAGCTACGCACCCGATACGAAAGAAATTCTCGAAGCGTTCACCTCCGGTATCAATGCCTACATCGATGAAATTCAAAAGCAGCGTGGCTCCGGCCTTCCTATCGAATTCCAGCTTGCTGGCTTCAGGCCCGAGCATTGGAAACCTGCGGACTGCCTCAATCGGCTCGCGGCCTATTCCATGACGGGAAACGGCGCCAGCGAACTCCACAACGCGCAGTTGGTTGCTCTTCTCGGGCCCGAAAAAGCAGCAAAACTTCTCGAGCTCGATCCTCCAGTGAAACTCGACCCTGCGCCAGGAATTGATTTCTCCGGTCTCTCACCTGCCCTGCTCAAGAATCTCGTCGGCAGCGACGTGCCTCTTCATTTCCCGGAGACGCCCGTTCAGGGCAGCAACAATTGGACCGTGTCCGGCTCGCTTACGGCCAGCGGTAAGCCGCTGCTCGCCAACGATCCGCACCGTGTCATCGCCGAACCTTCGCTGCGCTACATCGTGCACCTCGTCGCGCCCGGATGGGATGTCATTGGTGCCGGCGAACCCGGTTTGCCAGGCGTCGCAGTGGGCCACAACGAAAATATCGCGTGGGGTTTCACGATTTTCGGCCTTGATCAACAGGACCTTTATCTAGCGCAACTGAACCCCGCCGATCGAGATGAATATAAAACCGACCATGGCTGGGAGCGCATGAGGGTTGAGACGGAAACTATCAATGTCCGCGGGGGCTCGCCTGTCACCGTGCAGTTGAAATTCACGCGCCACGGCCCCGTGCTCTGGGAAGACGGAAAGCGCGCGTTGACATTGCGCTGGGTCGGAGCGGAACCCGGCACGGCCGGATACCTCGGCTCACTTTCGGTCGATCGCGCGGAAGACTGGCAGGAATTCGAGAAGGCCATGGTGCGTTGGAAAGTGCCGTCGGAAAACATCGTTTACGCCGACCGTGATGGAAATATTGGCGAGCACTCCACCGGTCTCGCGCCGCTGCGCAAGACCTGGACTGGCCTCCTCCCCGTCCCCGAAGACGGAAGCTATGAATGGAGCGGTTTTGTCCCGAACGGGGAACTTCCGCACACTTACAATCCATCTTCAGATTTTGTGGCCTCTGCCAATCACAAAATGATCCCAGAAAATTATCCTTATGCAGTCGGGTTTCAGTGGGCATCACCCGAACGTTTCCTGCGCATCTCGGAAGTGCTCGGCGACGCCGCGAAAACCGCGCACAGACTAAGCGTAGAAGATATGGAAAATCTTCAGAACGATGTAGTTTCGCTGCCCGCGCGCGAATTGCAAAGCCTGCTGAAGCCTGCTGCCGGGAACTCGCCGGATAGCTCGGCTAGACTTCTGCTTGATTGGGACTGCGCGATCACCGGAAATTCCAGCGCGGCTTCGCTCTACGAATACTGGGTCGAAGAACTCCGCGAAACGGTCACGAAAAAAGTGGTCCCTGCGGAAGCGCAAGCGGTCGTGGGAAAACTGTCGCTGCAGAAAACCGTGCAAGGGCTGTCCCGCCCGCTCGCCAGCCAGTTCGGGGAAAATCCCGAAGCCGCCCGCGACGCGCTCCTGCTGCAAACTCTCGAAGGCGCGAAGCAGAAGCTCGCGGCGAAATTGGGCGCCAATCCCCAAGATTGGGCCTGGGGACGCTTGCATCGCGTTTCGTTTATTCATCCGCTTGGTGCGCTGCCGCAAGCGAATTCACTTTTCAATCGCGGCCCCATCCCTCGTCCGGGCGACGGCACCACCGTCGACGCCACCTATTTTGGAGGAGATTCCTTCGACCAACTGGCGGGTGCCAGCTACCGCGAAATTTTCGACCTGAGCGATTGGGACAACGCCGTGGGAGTGAACGTCCCTGGCCAAAGTGGCCAACCCACCAGCCCCCACTACGATGACTTGCTCGCGCTGTGGACCACAGGCCGATACTTTCCGTTGCGCTACAGCAAATCATCCGTCGACCGCGAAACGACGGACGTGCTCGAACTCAAACCGCAATCCAAGTAATTCAAGCAGGCTCTTAATTTAAGGAGCGCACAATGCGGGGCTTACTACGCAATCCGCCACGCGCGTGACTTGCGCCATCCCCGCAACGTCGTGTACACGAACGATGTGTGCGCCACCCAGGATGCTCGCCGTGACGGTTGCCGCCGTGCCCCAGATCCGTTCTTCCGGCGGCGCAGGTTTCCCGTCGCGCGCCAGCGTCGCTCCAAGAAATCCTTTGCGCGAAGTTCCCACCAACAGCGGATAACCGAGTCCGGCAAGCTGCGGCAACTTTTGCAACAATTCGTAATTCTGCGAATAGCTTTTTCCAAAGCCGATTCCGGGGTCCAAAATGATCTGTGATTTTGCTACGCCGGCTTTGCGCGCGTTCGCAGCAGATTTTGTCAGCCCGCGCATCACATCGCGAATCACGTCGCGCGCGAACGGCCGCTTCTGCATCGATTCTCGTTCTCCCCGCAGGTGCATCAAAATGAGCGGCACGCCATTTTTTGCCGCGACTTCCGCAAGGCGCGCATCGCTCTTCAATCCCGAAACGTCGTTGATGATCTCCGCGCCAGCTCGGATGGCAAGCTCCGCAATCGTGGATCGTCGAGTGTCCACCGATATGGGAATCTTGAGGCGGCCTCGCAGTCCTTCCAGCACGGGGAGGATGCGATCCAATTCTACCGAGGCCGGAGTTTCTTCTGAGCCTGGCCGAGTGGATTCACCTCCAATGTCGAGAAGGTCCGCCCCGGCCTTTTCCATCACAAGGGCGTGATCGATCGCCAACTCCGGTTGCTCGTAATCACCGCCGTCCGAAAAACTGTCCGGCGTGACGTTCAGCACGCCCATTACAAGCGTGCGCTCCCCAAGAACCAGCGTTCCCGAGCGCAGCTTAAGCCGGAATTTCTTGCGTGGTTTCATGGGAGGGAGAAGCTAACAGTCTAGCTCAGAGGGAGTAGGACAGACACTCTTGTCTGTTCTTCGCTTTCAGCGACGCATCGATAGCCATTTCTGTTTTTCTGTTTCCAGAAACAGAAAGAAACAGACGAGAATGCCTGTCCCGCAATCTAGTCCAAATCAAAATCGCGAAGCGGCTTGCCGGCGGGAGCGTCCTTGGCCTTCTTCATGGCCTCTTCAAATTTCTTGGCGAGGATGTCTTCTTTGTGCGTTTCCTGAAAGAACGAGTCGGCAAACTTATCCTCGCGCTGACGGCGCTGCTCCGCAAGAATCCCATGTGCATTCTCGAGGTCCACATTGGGTCCGGCCTTTACCGGCGCTTCGTGGGAGAGCACCGCTCCAAACACCGCGTCCACCACCAATTTCGCCTGGCAGCACGGGCACGTCACCTGAAGATTGTCTGGCTCCTTCTTTCCCATATCCGCATTCTACGCCATTTTGCTCGCAACGGTCACCGCTCCTTCGCCCCAGAGCATCCGGCCCAATAGATATATCCCACCAAAAAATAGGGGCACGAAACCTCGTGCCCCGCATTTCCAATTATCAAACCGCGAATCCTGCGGCTAGCTCTTGCCTATGCCTTCGCCGGATTCTCCCCGCGCGTGAACCCGGGGGCTGGAATGCCAACTGGGCGCACGATTTTCGGATCAGCGCTGGGCGCCGGCGGCGCCTGCGGAGGCGGCGTACGTGGCTTTTCAGGCAGAGTCTTGCCTTCCATCAACATCTTCACTTCGTTCGCGTCGATCACTTCGCGTTCGAGCAACGCCTGTGCGATTCGCTCGAGCGTCTCGCGGTTGTTCGAAAGGATTCTCTTGGCGCTGTCGTAGCCCTCGTTGACAATCCGCCGCACTTCCTTGTCGATCTGGATGGCGGTGTCTTCGGAATAATCGCGATGTTGCGTTATTTCGCGGCCGAGGAAGATGGCTTCGTCCTTCTTGCCAAATGCGAGCGGCCCGAGGTCGCTCATGCCCCATTCGCAAACCATGTTTCGCGCGATTTCCGTCGCGCGTTCGATGTCGTTGCCGGCTCCCGTCGTGATGTGTCCCAGGAAAATCTCTTCCGCCGAGCGCCCGCCCATCAACACGGCTAGCATCGCTTCCAAATATTCCCGCGTGTAGGTGTGTTTGTCGTCCTCGGGCAGTTGCATCGTCAAGCCGAGCGCCATCCCTCGCGGGATGATGGTCACCTTATGAACCGGATCTGCTCCCGGCGTCATCGCCGCCACCAACGCGTGCCCGGCCTCGTGATACGCCGTGTTTTTCTTCTCTTCATCCGATAGGATCATCGACTTCCGCTCGACGCCCATCAACACTTTGTCTTTGGACATCTCGAAATCGACCTGCATCACGAACTTGCGGTTCTGCCGCGCCGCCCACAACGCCGCTTCGTTCACCAGGTTCGCAAGGTCGGCGCCGGAAAAGCCCGGCGTGCCGCGCGCGATAATGGACAACTCGACGTCATCGGCTAGCGGCACTTTGCGCGTATGCACGCGAAGAATTTCTTCGCGTCCTTTCACGTCTGGCCGTGCGACGACAACGCGCCGGTCGAATCGTCCCGGCCGCAGCAGCGCTGGGTCAAGCACGTCGGGCCGGTTCGTCGCCGCGATTAAAATCACGCCTTCGTTCGATTCGAATCCGTCCATCTCGACAAGCAGCGCGTTCAAAGTCTGCTCGCGCTCGTCATGTCCGCCGCCGAGCCCTGCTCCGCGGTGCCGTCCCACTGCATCGATTTCATCTATAAAAATGATGCAAGGCGCGTTCTTCTTCCCCTGCTCGAATAAATCGCGCACCCGGCTCGCGCCGACGCCGACAAACATCTCGACGAAATCCGAGCCTGAAATCGAAAAGAATGGAACGTTCGCTTCGCCCGCAATCGCTCTCGCGAGCAAGGTCTTGCCCGTTCCAGGCGGCCCAACCAGCAACACGCCCTTGGGAATCCTTCCACCAAGCTTCTGGAACTTCTGCGGATCCTTCAAAAACTCGATGATTTCCTGCAGCTCTTCCTTTGCTTCATCCGTCCCCGCAACATCCTTAAACGTCGCTTTCTTCTGCTGCGCCGAAAGCAGCCTCGCTCGCGATTTGCCAAAGCTCAGCGCTTTATTTCCGCCGGCTTGCATCTGCCGCATCAGGAACAGGCAAAATCCCACGAGCAAAATCAGAGGCGCTGCGTTCAACAGGATAAGGATCCAGTCTCCGCTGCGTACTTCCTTCATCCCCCTGATCATCGCTCCCTTGTCCCGCAATTCCTTGATGAGGTCCGGAGCCGCTTCTTTAAAAACCGTCACCGTAAACTTGGTGTTGGGGGGAGTCTTGTATTCTCCCTGAATCTCGTAGCTGTTCGGCGAGAGGTACAGCGTCACTTCCTTGATGTCTCCCGCATCCACCTTGGCCACGAACTCGCTGTAACTGGGCGTCTGGTCGTGCGTCTGGCTTCCGTTCGCGGACACCAGCTTCCACAGCATCACGCCGAGAAAGACGATGGAGATCCAGAAAAGAATTGTTTTCGCCGTAGAGCTGGAATTCACGTTGTCCTCACCTTTGTCCTTGGCCTCGCGGAAATTCCTCCCGCGAGGAAGCGACGCGCGAACCTTTCGATCTTACTTCGTACGTCCCTGCCGTCGCTTTACCTGCGCTGTCCCCGTGGACAGAGCCCGGTAGTTCCGCCCCGTTCCGTTGGCCGCAGCCAGGCCGTAACCGACCCACACATCATTAGATGCTGTCCGGAACCCAAAGTAATCGGGCTCCAGGCCCACACGCCGCCGCGCGGGCTTGTCCAGCAGCACTGCCAATCGCAGCGATCGCGGCTGGCTTTCTCCCAATCGGCGCAGAAGAAATTCCTGCGTTACGCCGCTTTCCAGCACCGCATCGAGCAGCAGGACGTCCCGGCCTTTCAATTCCGGCCGCGCACCGAAATAAACTTCGCGCCGCTCGTGTCCGCCGTCGTCCACGTCTCGCACGTCCTCGCGAACAAAATGACAAACGACGCCCGTGTTGATCTCGCGTATCAAGTCCGCCGCAAATACGAATCCGCGGTCCAGTGTTACGACCACATCCACGCGCCGCCCCTGGTACGCCCGCGTAATTTCGCGGCCCAGCGCCGCGACCCTCGCGCTGATTCGCGCGGCCGAAAAAGCCGCTCGTCCTCGTGCTCTCGACTTGACCGCTGGGCGGTCATGCATCAAGACTTTTCCTCGACGATCAGTATTCCCGTTTTGGTCCCTTCACTCGCCGCAAACTCCGCCGCAACCGGAAAACCTCGCGCCCATACCAGCACGCGGCCGCTTGTCAGTACCGGCCAGCCGTCCCGCTCCCACCGGCTCACGTGTTTTTCGTTCAGCAAGCGTTTCAACTTGTGCGCTTTCTGATGCCCGGCGGGCTGCAGCCTGTCCCCGAATCGCCAGTTACGCAGCAACAATGGCTCACGCAGCCGGTCGCGGTCCAAAACCGCCCCTGATTCCCTAGTTTCCTCTCTCTGCGCGGGCCAGTCAATCACCCTGAAGCGGAAGACGCACCCCGCTTGCGGCACACACAATGAGGCTCCGCCGTCTCTAAAATCGATTTTGTGCTCGTATTCCGTCGCGCCAGATCGTTTCGCCCCGGATTTTCCGGCGGCGCCGCCGCGCAATCTGCCCGTGCCCGCAAGTTTTCCTTCGCCGCCAAGTTTGTCCGTCTCGCGTTCGGTGCCGGCGCCGCCTTTCGATCTTGTGCAAAAAACCAACTCCTCGCGTTCTCTGCGTAGTTCCACCCCGCCCGGCAATTGAAGCAATTTTCCGCTCTCCCCGTGCCGCGCCAAGTCCATTGCCGCCGCGATATGCTGTGCGTTGATCTGCCCCGTATCGCGCTTTCGCTCCTCGATGAGACGAAACAGCATCCGCTTTGTCAGTGCAGAGTTTTTCTCTCCTTTCTCTGTGTCCTCTGCGCCCTCAGTGTCCTCTGTGTAAATATTTTCGTTCTTCATCGGTCGCAGCAAATCCACGATAGCGATCCGCGATTCAGCCGTTGTTTTTCTCGTCCGTGATTCGCACCATTCCCGAGCGAGCAGTTCTAAGAACTGTTCGTCCTCTCGCGCAAATTCCGCCAATGAGCCAAGATGTCCCACAACGCCGCTTTGAAACTCCCGCTCCAGAAGCGGCAGCAGTTTCTTTCGAATCCGCGCCCGCGTTCGCGACAGATCTTGGTTCGTCGCGTCCTCTCGCCACTGCTGCTTTTTCGCACGCAAATACGCTCGCAATTCCGCTCGCCGCTCGCCCAGCAATGGCCGTACAACACATTCCGCCTGCGGGTGAATTCCGCCCAAGCCCGCCAATCCTGTCCCGCGCAAAATGTGCGCCAGCACCGTCTCCGCCTGATCGTCCGCCGTGTGCCCTACGGCCACGCGATCCATTTTCCCTTCTTTCACAAGCATTGCGAAAAACTCATATCGCGCGCGCCGCGCTGCATCCTCAAGGTTCGCCTTCTCCCGCCGCGCCTTCGCCGCCACGTCCACGCCCTCGCTGTAAAGCGTCAACCCCTGTTTCGCCGCCAGCTTCCCCACAAACCTTTCATCCACGTCCGAAGCCGCGCCGCGCAATTTGTGATTCATGTGCGCCACGCTCAACACAATCCCAAGCTCTTCGCGCAATCCCACCAAAAGCAGCAGCAGCGCCACCGAGTCCGCTCCGCCAGACACGCCCACGCCCACGCGTTCTCCCGCGCGCAGCATTCCCGTGCGCCTCACGCTCTCGAGCAATCGTCGAGCGAGTTCGTCACTCTCGCGACGCGGCTTTGTTGTTGAACGAACTGGCTTGGCCATGGCTGCAGCGGCAATGGTAGCAATAGCGCGCCAAACAGGTCGAGTCGCCCTGCCCGTACAGGCTCAGAGTTTCTAAAGATTCCGTTCCATAAAATTTAGGTGAACCCAGCGCTGGCGCGTTGCGCTACGAGGGATATACTATGCGGCGGGTAAAGTGCAAAAGCGTTTCCACAAAAAGGCGGCAACTATGGAAATCGAGCGGCGTGACTTTCTGAAAACTACGGGCAAAGCCATCACAGTGGGTGCGGCCGCGCTCGCTCTTGGCGGCAAAATTCTCGGCGCCAACGATCGCGTCCGTGTCGCCGTTTGCGGTGTGCGCGGTCGCGGCCACGACCACATTCGCGGTTTTGCGCATGTCCCCGGCGTCGAACTCGCCGCTCTTTGCGATGTCGATGAAAACGTTTTGAACGAGCGCCTCGGTGACGTCGAGAAAATGGGCCTGCCCCGGCCCAAATCCTACGTCGACGTTCGCAAGCTCCTCGAAGACAAAGACATCGACGCCATCTCCATCGCCACGCCCAATCATTGGCATTCGCTCATCGCCATCTGGGGCTGCCAGGCCGCGAAAGACGTCTACGTCGAAAAACCTTGCTCGCACAA